>NZ_JAYGHW010000013.1:0-52493 GCF_034932185.1 Spirulina sp. CCNP1310
ACGTTTGAAATTCAATATAATCACCATAACACGACTGGCCCAAGGAGGGCGACTAAAGTCGCTCGTGTCGTCTTTCATCCCCGCAATAAATTGACGTTGCTCTAAGACTCCCGCACTATTTTCGTAACTGTCCCTTATGCTGTTGGTGATTGTCCAAAATGATTCCTACTTGACGATTAAACACCTGCATATACCGTTGATCACTAGCATCAAACCCCGTTTTGAGATAGGGGGGGATATCATCGGTGATCTCCAAGTGATGAGCTTGGGGTCGAATTTTATTCACCAATTGTGTTACTCCCAATAGTTTGCCCTGGGGACTCCACACCGGTAAACAGAGGAGGCTAAAGGTGCGATAGCCGGTTTTGGCATCGATCATTTTGGCGGTGGCGGATTGGCCATGATCATAGAGATCGTAGGGGACATTAATGGGAACGGCGGTTGCTGCCACCTGGCCCGCATAGCCTTGACCCAGTTTTAACCGTAGGGGGCGACGTTGGCCGTTGAAATCTGCCATCTGTGTCCAGAGTTCGCCGCGATCGCGATCCACCAACCAGAGGGTACTGCGATCAGCCTGCATCAGATTTTTCGCCGCCTCCATCACCTGTTCCAACACCACATCTAAAGAACAAGAATGCTGATTCATTTGGTGCATCACTGCCATCAGGGCCGCCGCTACCCGTTGGCTTTGGGCGGTGCGGTGGTAGGCCCGGAAGCTATCGAGAATCATCCGGATCAAGGGGGCATTTTCCCCAAAGCGCTGTTCATCGGTGGCGGTGAACCCTTGGGGATCGATGCGTTCCGCGAGGGGGGCGCTGGGATGGGCGGAGGGTTTGAGCTTATTCAGGCATTGAACCACGGCAATCAGTTGGTCTTGATCATCCCGGAGGGGAAAGGCAATCAGGGTATAGGTGCGATAGTTGTTCTGATGGTCTTGGCTTTGGGCCACCGTCGAGCGGGGATCATCATAGACATCGTAGGGCAGGTTGATCACCTCACCCCTGCGGGCCGCTTCCCCCACAAAACCCTGATGGGCGGGAATCCGTAGCTCTAAGAGTTCCCCCGCTTCCCCTTGGGCAATCATCGACCAAAATTCTTGGCGCTCTTCATCAAGGAGAAAAATGGTGGTGCGATCGGCATGGAGCGATCGCCCGGTGCGCAGCGTAATGGAGCGCAGCGTTGTATCTAAAATTTCATCAAACCCCTGGCCATCCATGACCTGATTTAACACCCCCAGGGTTTGCGTCACCATATTGCCCGACTGGGCCGCCACCTGCTGCTTAAACGTCGCTAACTCCCGCGCATTGTGCAAAGCCATCCCCACCTGAGTATTGAAAATCTTCATGTATTGCTGACTATTGGCATCAAAGCTGGCATGGAAACAGGGGGGAGCGGTGGGCCAATCCGAGGGGTGATAGGTATCGGTTTGATGGGAGCGCCGCTTGTTCACTAACTGCGTCACCCCCAATAAATCCCCGTTGGGACTCCAGACCGGCATACACAACAGGCTACAGGTGCGGTAGCCGGTCTGTTGATCCGTTTGTTGGGCGGTGAGGGAATCGGGATGATTATAGATATCGTAGGGAATATTCAGGGGTTCCCCTGTGGCCGCCACTTGACCGGCAAACCCCTGACCGACGGCGATACGAATTTCCCCCATCGTGCCATCTTCAAAGGGGATCACCGTCCAGAGTTGATCATGGAGGTCATCGAGGAGCCAGAGGGTGCTGCGATCGGCGTTCATCAGTTGTTTGGCGGCGGTCATCACCCGGTTGATAATCGCCTTGGCATCGAGATCACTATGGGCGATCGCCCTGGTGGCCTCCGTCAATGCTTCGGAGGTTTGTAACCGTTGGGTGAGGTGGTAATAATCTTGGCAGCGGCTTAAGACCCGTTGGAGGGCGGGGGCATAGGCCGCCAAGGTACGGCGATCGCCCTCCGTAAAGCCGGCCAAGTCAATGCGCTCCACCAAGGGCAAGGCCGGGTTATCGGGGATTTTTAACTTATTCACCAGTTGCACAAAGGCCACCACCTCATCCTCCCCATTACAGAGGGGCAACGTTAGTTCATTGCGAAACGTCGTATCCTGGCCCTGGGCATCGGCGACAATGGCCGGCCAATCATGAACCGTCATCTTCGAGACATTCACCGCCTTTTTATAAATCGTGACCCGTTCTTCGGTTGTCCGCTGGGCAAAGATTTGAACTTTGGTGTGGTGGCTCGCGGTGGGGCAGGCGAGAATGGACCAGAGTTCTTGATTGGTGGGGTCGATGAAAAATAAATTAACGCGATCGGCGGCCAATAATTCCCCCAATTTGAGCGTTAATGTGCCGAGAATGGAGGAGAGTAAATCATCATAATCGCGGCGATCGACATTGCCCAACAGGGCTAAAAGTTTTTGCTCTTGGGCCGTGACCAATTCCCCAAAATCCGGCTGGACAGTGGCGATCGCCCGCTGCACCCACACACCATTAAACACCTCCTGATAAATGCGGTTATACACCTGCAACCGTTCGGGATGGGGGATCAAGCCGGTGAGATATAGCTCAGTTTGGGCGGGGTTATGATCAAGGGTAGTAAATTGCAGCGCACCCGTCGGCTTGAGCGCACCGATCACGCCCCCCTGAATTACCATTTGATAGAGTTTGAGCATTGCCAATCGGCTTGGGGCCCGGAGGCGATCGCCGATCAGCGTTAAATGGGCCGGTTGTTCCCGAACGTCCCAATGGTGTAAAATCCGCTGCCGGATCAAATTGCCCAACCACAACGCCTCATAACTGGGCAAGGGGCAATCCGGCTCCATCACCACCAATCGACAGACCTTTTGGGTTAAAAAAGGCTGTCCCCCCGTCCATTCCAGGATTAACCCCATCATCATGGTTGGATCCGGCACTTGGGTGATCAACCCCTGAATTAACGGCGGCGTTTCGGAGAGCGTAAAACCCGTCAACAGGATCGAACGACTCACCGCCACAGGGGGATGATCCCGATTGCGCAACAGTGCTTGCAGCGTGACAGTACCAAAGAGGGCAAAGGTGAGCAACTCCGGATCTAAACTGGCCCGCAACACCCCGAAAAAATCATCCACACCAAAGGGCAAGCGCAACAGCCGCTCTAATTCATCAATGAAAATGACCATCCGTGGGCCGAGGCGATCGCGCCGCATTTGCTCCAGGAGTTCGCTGAACTGCTGAACCGGGGATAAAAATTGGCGCTCCGCTAACCAAGCTGGTAAATGGATCTGCCATTGGGGTAAACCCATCACCAACCGCTGCATTAACCCCCCATACCACTGTTGCGGGGAAATATCTTGGCTGCCGATTTGGGCTAAATCAATGGCTACACAGGTATAGCCTTCCTTTTGCAATTGCTCCATTACCCGCACCCGCAGGCTCGTCTTGCCGGTTTGATGAGGGGCTAACACATGGCAAAATTCCCCAGATTTCAAGGCTGTATAGAGCGCATGATCCTCCGGGCGCACGACATAGGTTTGGGCATTGGGTCGGAGATGTTCCCCGACGGTATAGATGTGAGATGCAGCGGAGAAGAAAGCCATAACTTCGGGAATAAAGCCAAAGGGATCAAGACGACCAAAACTTTGATCTCCCCTGATTTTAGTCAATTCGTGGGCATCCTGAGGTTGAATGACCCGCAGGCGATGGTGCTGAACTGTAACAGTTTGCTCAATTTCTGTGATGGAGGATCACGAAGGCGAAACCACCGTCCTACAATAAATCAAGTTCCCTGCCCCCAAGATTAACCTTACCTCGGTTGCCACGGCCATGACTGTCTCCTCCTCCTCTCCCTATCCCTCCACCCCCGTAGGGGCGAAAAATCTTTCTCTCCAAACGCCCCCCCCATCGGATCCAGAACTCCGGCAAATGCGCCAACAGTTGACCCAAGTGCGGGCGGCCATTCGCGCCGCCATGGATAGCGATACCCTGCTGGCCATTGCCGTTGAGCAAATTCGCGTCCAAACCCAAGCATCACGGGCGATCGCCTATCGCTTCCTCAACAGCAATCAAGGGGAGGTGATGGCGGAAAGCATTGAACGGGGTTGGACTCCCACCCAAGGGGAAACCCTGCCCGCGACGTTTTTCGGGGTGGATACCCAAACGGAATACGATCAGCGGGAAGTGGTGACGATTGAATATGTGGCGAGCAACGATGTCACCCCCTATCAATTGCAACTGCTGGAAAAATATCAGGTGCGCTCCAGTTTGGCCGTCGTGGTGCGGTTGGGCCATCAGGTTTGGGGGCTGCTGGTGGTGCAGCAATGCAAGGAGGCCCGGCAATGGTCGCCCTGGGAAATGACGTTTATTGAGCAGGTGGGCCTGCTGATGGCGGTGCAGTTGGCCAGCGAGGAGGGCCATCAGGAATTGCAACAGCAACGGCAACGGGATGAGGCCTTAGAGCGGGTGGGCGATCGCCTCCGTCGCGCCGCCGATCTCCACACCATCGCCCAAACCGCCACCCAAGAACTCCGTCAACTCCTCAAGGCGGATCGGGTGGCACTCTATCAATTTAATCCTGATTGGTCGGGGCAGTTTATCGCCGAATCCGTGGGGGCGGGTTGGGTTTCCCTCCTGCAAAATCCCCCAGATCCGGAATTGTTGCGGGATAACAGTGCCAATTGCAATCTCAATCGCATGGCCGGCGGTCGGGGGGGATCCGTGGGGGAGGTGGTGGATACTTACCTGGAGCGTACCCAAGGGGGACTGTATAACCGGGGGGAAAAACTGCGGGTAGTGGCGGATGTCTATCGCCAGGATTTCCCCGGTTGTTATTTGGAATTGCTGGAACGGATGCAGGCAAAGGCCTATGTGACGGTTGGCGTGTACCAAGGCGGGCAACTGTGGGGCCTGTTGGCCAGCTATCAATGTGTGGGGGCGCGGCAATGGCAGGATTGGGAGGTGCGTCTAGCGACTCAGGTGGCGGAGCAGTTGGGGGCATCCCTGGAACGTGCTTTAACCCACCGTCAACAGACGGCGACGACGACGGAGTTAAAGCAGGCCATTGGGCGGGAAAAGGCGATCGCCCGTGTTGCCGAAAAGATCCAACAATCCCAGGATGCGGCGAGTATTTTCCGCACGGCGGTTGAGGAGGCGCGGCAGTTGTTGAAGAGCGATCGCGTTGGCATTTATCGCTTTAATGCCGATTGGAGTGGTGAATTCATTGCCGAATCTGTCGATCCCCAATGGAAATCCCTCCTCAATGCCCAAGTCACTGATGAGCGGGTGTTAGCGGGGACGGATCGCAATATCAATACTGCCGGTTGCACGATTAAAGATATGAAGGTGCGGGAACTGGCCAGTTTAGATACTTATTTGAAAGATACCCAAGGGGGGGCCTATCGCAAGGGGGTGCAGTTCCGGGTCAGTAATGACATTTATAATTCCGGTTTCCCGGATTGTTATCTCCAACTGCTAGAAACGTTTCAGGCCAAAGCCTATATCAACGTGCCGATTTTCCTCAAAGATAAGCTCTGGGGGTTGATGCCCTGTTACCAATGCTCTGGGCCGCGACTCTGGACCGATGCAGAAATTACGCTGATGGTGAGTTTAAGTAATCAGTTGGGGATTGCACTGCAACGGGCCGCCGATCTCGAAGCTGTGAAGGCCCAGGCGGAGAAGTTGACGGCGGCGGTCAAGCGGGAGCGAACCTTAGCATTGGTGAGCGATCGCATTAAGCAAACCCAAGACACCGCTGCGATTTTTAAAATTGCCACCAGTGAGGTACGGGAGTTACTCCAAGCGGATCGGGTGGGGGTTTATCGCTTTAACCCGGATTGGAGCGGCGAATTCGTTGCCGAGGCAGTGGTGGGGCAATGGAAATCGTTGTTACGGGAGCAGATTGCCGATGATAGTTTGCTGGAGGCCACGAAGATCAACATCGATAGCGATGGTTGCACGATCAAGCAAATGACGACGCAGGATTTGGTGAGCAAGGATACTTATCTAGAACGCACCCAGGGGGGAAGCTATGCCCAAGGGGATCCGGTGCGGGTTTGCCATGATGTCTATCAGGCGGGGTTTCCCCGTTGTTATGTGGAGTTGTTGGAGCGGTTCCAGGCCCGGGCCTATGTCACCGTGCCAATTTTCCTCGGTCGGAAACTGTGGGGCTTGATGGCCAGCTATCAATGCGCCCAGCCCCGGACTTGGACGAAGGAGGAAATTAGCCTTGTGGTGCAGTTGGGTTCTCAGTTGGGGATTGCACTGCAACGGGCTTCGGATTTGGATGCGGTGAAACAGCAGGCGGCGAAGTTGGAGAAGGCCGTTGAACGGGAGCGGGCGATCGCCTCCATCAGCGATAAAATCCGTCAATCCCAAAACGTCACGAGTATTTTCCAAAGTACGACGCGGGAGGCGCGGCAACTTTTCGAGAGCGATCGCGTTGGCATTTATCGCTTTAACCCCGATTGGAGCGGGGAGTTTGTGGCGGAATCCGTGGGGAGTAACTGGCTCAGTCTATTGAATTACCAAGTGGAAGATCCCAACCTTTTGGAGCAAACCAAGGTCAACATCGACACGGAAGGCTGCACGATTAAACAAATGCAGGTGCGCCAGATGGCCAGCAAAGATACTTATCTGCAAAGCACTGAAGGGGGAACCTATCGCAAGGGCAACCCGGCCCGGGTGTGCCATGATATCTACGCCGCCGGGTTTCCCCCCTGCTATATCGAATTACTGGAAGCCTTCCAAGCGCGGGCCTATATTACCGTACCGATCTTTTTAGGCGATCGCCTCTGGGGTTTAATGGCCAATTATCAATGCTCTGGCCCCCGCCAATGGCAAAACGAGGATGTGCAATTGATGGTGCAGTTGGGTTCACAGTTGGGGATTGCCCTACAACGGGCGGCGGATTTGGAAAAACTGCGGCAACAGGCTCAGGAGTTGGAATCAGCGGCAATTCGCGAAAAGGCGGAACGCCAAGAGTTGCAACGGCGGGCCTTGGATCTACTCACCGCAGTACGCCCCGCCCTAGAGGGGGATCTAACGGTACGCGCCCCCCTCTCGGAGGATGAATTGGGAACGATCGCCGATGTCTACAACAACACGCTGCAAAGCTTGCGGGGCATTGTGATTCAGGTGCAGGATGTGACGGCGCGGGTGGCAGAAACCTCCAAGGGGAGTGATCTGCAAATTCGCAAGTTGGCGGATCAAGCCCAACAGCAGGCCCTAGAGTTGAACCAAGCCCTCATGGAAGTGCAGGCCATGGTCAGTTCTACCCAAGCGGTGGGGGCCAATGCCGTCGCCATTGAGCAGGCGGTACAGAATGCGAACCAGACGGTGACATCTGGGGATGCGGCGATGAATCGGACGGTGGAGGGGATTTTAGCGATTCGCGATACCGTGTCGGCGGCGAGTCAGAAGATCCGGGAATTGAGCGAATCTTCCCAAAAGATTGACCGGGTGGTGAATCTGATTAGTGATTTTGCGACCCAAACCCAACTGCTTTCCCTCAATGCGGCCATTGAAGCCACTCGTGCCGGGGAATATGGTAAGGGGTTTGCGGTGGTTGCCGATGAGGTGCGATCGCTCGCCCGTCAGTCCGCCAGTGCCACATTGGAGATTTCTAATCTGGTGGCAGAAATTCGCCAACAAACCAGCGAGGTGATCAAAGTAACCGAGGCAGCGATTACGCAGGTGAGCGCGGGGACGAGTTTGGTGGAGGAAACAAAGGGGAATTTGAATGCGATCGCCGCTGCCACGGCGCAAATCTCGGAACTGGTGGCCAGCATCAGCACAGCAACGACAGCACAGTTGGAGCAATCCAAATCTGTGACGCAAACCATGCGCGAAGTAGCGGAAATTTCCAACAGTACCTCCGCAGAATCGGCGCAACTTTCCAACACTTTCCAAGATACGTTAGACACGGCTCAACGTTTGCAGGAGGTGGTGAAGCAGTTTAAGGTGAATTAGGGAATGGGGAACGGGGAATGGGAAGGGAGGGCGAAAGATTTTTCGCCCCTACATGGTAAAGGTTCGTAGTGCGGACTTTAGTCCGCTCCGGCTTGGTTTCAATGATTGCCTTAACCCCCTTGGCCACCGCAATAAAAGTGGTAGTTTTGATCAAAACGGTAAACTATTGAAGAGCGCAACCAGACCGAGGGCAACCATGATCGTCCCTGCAATGCGATTAACCCATTGTGAATATTTACCCTGAAAACGCTCACCCCATAAACCGACAACCGTCACCAATAATCCCCACCACAACATTGAACCTAGGAAAACCCCCAACACTAACAGGGCGGCTGTTCCATAATTGCCGCCGGTTTGGGCTAAACCTAAGCCCGCAAAAATGGCGGTAAAGGCAAGAATTGTGATCGGGTTGGTGAGGGTTAATAAAAATGTGGAAAGATAGGCATTGATCAAATTTGCTTCAGGGTTAACCGTTTTTTGTGCAGTGGGTTTTTCTGTAAATGTTTTAATGCCTAAATAACAAATAAATAAGCTACCTATCAAGCCGAAGATGATTTTCTGATTCACTAAAAAATCCGCAATCAACGTCAACCCAAACCCCGCAATACAACCATAAACCCCATCAGCGGTAGCAGCCCCTAAACCGGAGATCAATCCAGAGATTTTTCCTTCGTTTAAAGTGCGTCGAATACAAAGAATTCCAATCGGCCCAATGGGGGCGGCAATGGAAAACCCGAACAGAAGACCTCGATAAAAGAGCAGTTCATGCTGCATTTTAGATAGAAAAAAAATAATTTAGGATAACCCTTGGTTGAGGGAGCGGACTGAAAGTTCGCACTCCGAACAATTATCCATAGGGGTTTTTAGTCTTTGGATTGGGAGCGACGACCTAATTCAAAGATGCCACAGCCGATCGCTCCTAAAATGCCGGTGCTGATCCCCCAACTGCGCCCTAGGCTCCATTCCACCCCCCAATAACAACAAACCCCCGCAATTAAAAAGGGAACGATCGCCACAATCACCGCATAGAAACTATTGAGGGATTCCCGGGCTGGCCGGGATTTTTCAAATTCTTTGGGGGAAATATAGAGGGAGCGATCGGCAAAGTTTAACCAACGGAAGAGTTGGGTTTCAATCCAATCGCGCAGGGAGGCGAGGCTGAGATAGAGGGCTAATGCCCATAGGGATGCACCGGCCAGGAATGTAGTATCAATGGAAATGGGAAATGGTAAAAGATCGCGCAACATGGGCAAGGACTGAGGATAATGGCAGAGATTTTAACAAAGGACAGCGCAGAACGGGAGGCGGAGGGATGGCGGGGGGAATTGACGCTTCACTATGGGCGACAGGGGGAAAAGACGATTTTAACCCGTGCTTACCACCGCGCCCCCCTGAAGGTACAGCGGCCCTTTTATCCGGAAGGGCCAGGATGCTGCCATACGGTTTTGCTCCATACGGCGGGGGGGATTGTGGGGGGCGATCGCCTTTCCACCACTATCACCCTTGACCCCCACAGCCATGCCCTGCTCACCACCGCCGCCGCCACCAAAATCTACCGCAGCAATGGCCCCGAATCCCTTCAGGAGATCACGATCCGCCTTGGGGCGGGGGCCTGTTTGGAATGGCTGCCCCAAGGGGCGATCGCCTTTCAGGGGGCGCAGTATCGTCAGCAGATGCGGGTGGAATTGGAGCCGGAAGCCTGTTTTATTGGGTGGGAGGTGACGCGCTTTGGGCGAACAGCACGGGGGGAGCAGTTTTTAACGGGGCAATGGCGATCGCATTTAACGGTATACCAAGGGGGAAAATTATTATGGGGCGATCGCGCCGGCCTCAGGGGTTGCCGGGAAACCGTAGACCATCCCCATAGTTTAGGGGGACAGCCCATCCTCGCCAGTTTCATCGCCATCGGTCGGCTTGGCTCATCGGATCGACTGCCAACCTTACGGGCGATCCCTTCAGCAGGAGCAAGCGGCTTAACCCTCACCCCAGGGGAGGGCATCCTCGGCCGCTACCGAGGCCCCACCCGTGCCGGAGCGCAGGCCTGGTTGATGGCATTATGGAACCAATTGCGTTCCCATTCTGGCGATCGCCCCCCTCTCAAAATGCGCATTTGGGCGTAAACAAATCCCCCCATATTGCATCAGCGATCAGTAAGAAGGTGCAATTATTGGTCTAGCGGTAGCCAAGGGGGTTTTCATCGCGAGATGCATCCTTGAAAACAAGTTAAAGATTAAAAGATGCGATCGCCTCTCCCCCTTTTGCCAAAACCAAGGCTACCCTAGCAAACAACTCTCTTGAGGCTTCCCGAGGCAATATGGCAACAGTTGTGGAACGGACAGATAGCTACGCCGATGCAGAGCGATGCATCATTCCTGTGGTCAAGGGGCCCCAAGATTATCAAGCCTATCGCATCAGTCCTCAGGATACCAATCGGCTGGCGATCGTCTTCGATCCCGAAATTGCCTCCACCTCCCTCACCTTTTGCGTCGAAATCTTCGATCCCGGCGGCAAAACTCCCCCCAATCGCCACAGTATCGCCCTCGAAATGTTTTTCGTCCTCAAAGGGGAAGGTATTGCCATTTGTGATGGTAAATCTGTACCAATTCGTGCGGGGGATAGCCTCCTGGTTCCTCCCACTGGCATCCATGAAGTCCACAACACTGGCCCGGGTCGCCTCTATGCCCTCTGTTTCATGGTTCCCAATGAAGATTTTGCCGAATTGATCCGCAGCGGTTTGCCGGTGGACTTGGATGCGGAGGATCTAGATGTGCTACGCCGCTTTGATGTCTAATCCCCAAGGGTAGGCTGCGGTGCGAGGTGGAGGTTTCCACAAGGAGTTTTTGATGAAAATCGCATCGGTTCAGCTTAAGATTTGGAAAGTGCGGGCTTTGCCTGCGCCCACCCCTCTTTTTCCTCAAACCTTGCCACAATGGACAATCAACAAAACCTTTGGAAAATGGTGCTCTCCCTGGGAATGGTGGTTGCCTTGCCGGTGGGGATGGTGGTGACAGCCCTGATGGGTGTGATCGCGGTGGGGGATCCCACCAGTGCGGCTCTGCTGTTTGTGATGTCGGTGGTTTGTACGTTGGGCGTGAGCTTGGTGATTTGGTTGCCCCTCTGTTGGTTGGTGGGGATTTTAACCCTCTTGCTGTTGGTGGGGATTTATGGGGTGGGGAAAAAAGCGATCGGTTGGCATTGGCCCGCCTTGGAAAGACGGTTACAACAACAGCCTCAGGATACTGCTGGCCAGTCCCCCACAACTCAAGCCCTCCATCGCTACATCAGCCAAGCTGCTGCGAAAGGTTACAGTGAGGATCAAATCCAACGCCGCCTACTGAAACAGGGTTGGACGGCGGCGGAGATCGCGGCGGCCCAAACCCTGACTCAGTGCGATGGATAACAGGTTGAAGACATCGAATCCATGAGCGCAGCATTACAGGTGAAACGGTGGTGGATCTACCAAAAAGAGCGGTTTCCATTGGTGGCCAATGGTTTACTGATTGGGGTGTTTAGTCTGGCGATGGTGGGCTATCCGGTGGTGTTGGCGGATATGGGTGGGCAGGGCAGAGCGTCCCTGGTTGCGTTTCTGAGCTTTTTCTGCACGTTTCTCCAGTTGCGGATTGCTGATGAGTTTAAAGATTATGACGAAGATTGCCGCTATCGCCCGGAGCGGCCCGTTCCCCGTGGCTTGGTGCAATTGCAGGAGTTGAAAGTTCTCGATGGGGTGAGCCGGGGGCTACAGGTGATTTTGGCATTGTTGATTAGCCCCTATCTGTTGGTGGCGCTGGCGTTGCTTTGGGGCTATCAGGGGTTGATGGGGGCGGAGTTTTTTTGCCCCCAATGGTTGAAACAGCAGACGGTTTTATACTTGCTGAGTCATAATCTGATTTTGCCGATTCTGGGGGGCTATGGTTTGGCGATCGCCGCCCTCACCCTCAATCAACCCATCCCCCTCGCGGCTATCTGGCTCCTCCCTTTAAGCAGTTGCCATGGGTTCGTGATTGAAATTGGCCGCAAAATTCTTCCCCCGAAATTGGAGCGGCGGGGGGTGGCTACCTATAGCCGGGATTGGGGGCGGCGCAATGCTCTGGTGGTGTGGTTGCTCTGCCTCACGGCAGGCGGAGTCTGTACGGCGATCGCCGCCCAACCCCTCGGTTTAACCCTGGGGATCACCACGGTGCTCTTTGGCTTGGGGGCGGTGGTCTGTGGTTTGGCCTATCTCTTTCTCAACTATCCTTCGCGACGGGGGGCGCAGTTGATCTATGGAATGTCGGCCCTCTGGGTTGTGGTCAGTTATGGTTGTTTGGGCGGGTTGCCCCTGGTGTTGGTGCGATGAAATATATTGTTTACCTGCGGGATAAGTATCGTGAATCCCATCCCGGGATGATCACCCCCATCGGCCGGAAAGCACGGGCGATCGCCGATCTTTTCCATCGCGGTTGGCTGGTTCCCCCCGGTTTTGTGATCACGCCGGCCGCTTTTTGGGATAGCCTCACCCAAAGTGAGGCCGCCGCCCTCCAACTGTTGATGCAAACCCCCCGCCCTCCCCTTAACGCTGCCCATATCCTTTTAGAAGACCTCACCCCCAGTGAGGCAGTTCAGGGGGAATTACTCGCAGCTTTGGCGGATCTCTTTCCCTATGGGGGACAGTTTGCGGTGCGGTCTTCGGCGTTGGATGAGGATGGCGTAGAGCGATCGCTCGCGGGCCAATTAACCACCGTTTTAAGTGTTGCCCCTCCGGATTTAGGGGCGAAAATTGCGGCAGTGTGGCGATCGGCCTATCAAGAAAGCCTCTTGCTCTATCGCCAACGCCACGGCCAGCCCGGCCTCCCCCAACCGCCAGCGGTGCTGATTCAGCAGATGGTGCAGCCGGTAGCAGCGGGGGTAGCCTTTGGGGCGGATCCGGTGACGGGGCGACGGAATTTGATCGTGATTAATGCCCTCTATGGTTTGGGGACGCGATTGGTCTCTGGGGAAAGTGAGGCAGATACGTTTTACCTTAACCGTCACGGGGAAATTTTACAGCGGCAAATTGCCCGCAAGGCCGTTGCCGACCGTCCCAACCCCATGGGCAAATCCGGCATTTTTCCCACCCCGGTTCCCGATGCTTTGATGTTGACTCCGGCCATTAATGATCAGCAGGCCAAGGCGATCGCCCAACTGGTAAGGCGAGCCGGGCAACATTTCGGCATTCCCCAAGATATTGAATGGGCCATTACCGAAACCGGCCAAATCTACCTGTTGCAATCCCGCCCGATCACCGCCCTCCCCACCCCCCAATCCCCCACCGGCCGCTATCAACTCTGGGATAACAGCAACATTGCCGAAAGTTATAGCGGCGTAACCACGCCCCTAACGTTCTCCTTTGCCCGCCAAGCCTACCGGGAAGTGTACCGCCAATTTTGCCGCCTGATGGGGGTGAGCCAAGGCCGGATCCTGCGCCATGAAACGACGTTTGCAGCCATGATTGGCCTGATCCAGGGGCGAATCTATTACAACCTGCTCAACTGGTATCGCGTCCTAACGCTTTTGCCCGGCTTCCAACTGAATCGTCAGTTTATGGAGCAGATGATGGGGGTGAAGGAAACGCTCCCGGCGGCGCTGCTAGAGCAACTCACCGCCGAGGATGCCCCCAATGGCCTTACAAAGGTACAGGATGGTTTAGAACTCCTGCGCACGGTGATGGGTTTAGGCGTGAATGGGCTGTTTTTACCTTGGCGAATCCGCCGGTTTTATCGGCGGGTGGATTGGGCCTTGGGCAATGCCCAACCTAGCCACCTCGATCGCCTCTTGGGGATCACACCGCCACCGCCCCCAGTGCTAGAGCAACTCCCCGCTGATGAATTGGTGGCCCATTATCAAGACCTGGCCAGCCAACTCCTGCCCCGCTGGGATGCCCCGATTATTAATGATTTTTTGGCGATGATTTTCTATGGCCTGTTGGGGCGGTTAACGCAAGCCTGGTGTGGGGATCAGGAGGGAACGCTGCAAAATAGTCTCCTTACCCAGGGGGCGAGTCCGGGGATGATCAGCACCGAACCGGCGCGACAATTGCAGTGGATGGGGGCATTGGCGGCAAATAATCAGGATTTAGTCGATCTCCTCTGTCGGGGGGAGCGGGAGAGAATTTTAGCTGCTCTGCCGGAGTTTACCGATCTTTACACTGCTTATCAAAACTATTTAGTGCAATTTAGCGATCGCTGTCTGGATGAACTAAAACTAGAAAGCCCCACGCTTGCAGATGATCCCCTTCCCCTCCTACGGGCGATTGGGGCCATGGCCCATCAACCCCAAACCCCTCCAGGGGCGCGAGGAAAAATCGGCGAAAAAGCCCATTCACCCCTCACCCCTCCAAAGGCTGACAGTCACCAGCGGGAGCTATTGCCCCTCCGCCGTTACCTACGCCGCAACCCCCTCAAGGCTTGGATTTTAACGTTTGTGCTCCATCAAGCACGGGCGCGATTGTGCGATCGCGAAAATCTCCGCTTTGAGCGGACGCGGGTGTTTGGCCGGGCGCGGCGAATTTTTCTCGAACTGGGGAAACGGTTCT
Source organism: Spirulina sp. CCNP1310 (assembly GCF_034932185.1). Taxonomy (NCBI): domain Bacteria; kingdom Bacillati; phylum Cyanobacteriota; class Cyanophyceae; order Spirulinales; family Spirulinaceae; genus Spirulina; species Spirulina sp. CCNP1310. The sequence continues at coordinate 14,473 of NZ_JAYGHW010000013.1, forward strand.
TTATCCTTGATGTGATCAACCATCCCGAAGATATTTTTTATCTCACCGTTGAAGAAATTCTCGGCTTTGTCCAGGGAACAGCCGTCACCCATCGCCTTAAAGGGTTGGTAGCGTTGCGGCGCAGTGAGTTTGAGGACGATCGCGACAGTCCTCCCCCACCGGATCGCTTTGCTACCTATGGCATGGTGGGGAATAGAAGTGAGGGGAGAGCAGAGCGGCGTGATCCCATCAAATCCTCACCAATCACGACTGATGATGAGGCCCGCCAAGGTCGGGGCTGTTCCCCTGGCATTGTCCGGGGGGTGGTGCGGGTGGTGCGGGATCCCCATCGGGAACCGCCCTTAGCACCGGGGACGATCCTAGTGGCGGAACGTACCGATCCGGGGTGGATTTTGCTGTTTCCAGCGGCGGCGGGGTTATTGGTGGAGCGGGGCAGTTTGCTGTCCCATGCGGCGATTGTGACGCGGGAGTTAGGGATTCCTGCCATTGTCTCGATTCCGGGGTTAACTCAATGGTTGCAGGATGGCGATCGCATTGAATTTGATGGCAGTACCGGCTGGATTCAACGCTTATCGGATCATCCTTAAGTTTTGTGAATAAAGATTCCAAAATAAGGATATTAATTTAAGTCAAGCTCAGGAAAAAAATCCAGTTTTCTGTACCCATTCCGCCTAGGATCAACACAGAGGGAAAAGTTCAAACTCGCCATTGCTCATTTAAGTAAAAATACTGTAGTTTGGCTCCTCTTTAACCATTGCCATTATTTATCTGGAGGTTTGCGTCATGGATGCAGCCGCTTTACTCAAACGCTATGCCCAAGGCGATCGCGATTTTCGCGGTTCTAACTTACCCTTTGCCAATTTAATTGGGGCCCAACTCACCCACGCCAATCTTTCCGGCTCAATGTTGCAAGAAGCGACCCTCGCCCGGGCTTTTTTAGAGCGGTGTTTTTTGCAAAGTAGCAATCTCAATGGTGCATTCCTCTACAGCACCAATCTCAGTTTTGCAAAACTCGCCAGTTGCCAACTCTGTGAAGCAGATTTAACCAAAGCCGATCTCAAAGGGGCGCATTTGGCCAAGGCTGATCTGCAAGGGGCCAAACTCAGCGGCGCGGTGTTGAAATGGGTGACACTCTTTCGGGCTAATCTGTCGGGGGTGAATCTCTGCGGGGCAAATTTGAATGGGATTAATTTGCGATCGGCTAACCTGAGCGGTGCAAATTTAAACTGGACAAACCTAAGTGGGGCGCGGCTCAGTGGGGCCAACTTGCAAGGGGCGCAATTAAATGGCGTGAAACTCGAAGGGGCCTGGATGAATGGCTTAAAACTGACGGGGGTCAATTTCAGTGGTTTGGAATTGGGCAGTGTCAAGTTAAGCGGTGGCCAGTTGGTGGATGTCAACCTCACGGGGGCCAATTTAAGTGAAAGCCAAATGCGGCGGATTTCTCTAGAGGATACAACCCTGAAGCAGGCGGATCTCCACAATAGTGATCTGCGGGGCGGTCAACTCTGTGAAGCGGATTTTATGAAGGCGAATCTCCAAGAGGCGATTTTGACCCAAGCGAATCTACAAAGGACAAATTTAAATCTGGTCAATTTGCGCGGTGCTGATTTATCGGGGGCCAATTTGCAGGGGGCCTATCTCTGGGGTGCAAATTTGGATGGGACTTGTTTGCGGGGTGCGGATCTGCGCGGAGCCAGTTTGCGGGATGCAAAACTGAAAGGTGCAGATCTCCAAGATGCGCTACTCACCGGAGCGATGATGCCCGATGGTTCAATCCACGGATAACGCCGTTGGGGTTGGCCGGGGAGCGATGGTAGCCCCCGGTTCACCCTCACCCTTGTAAAGAGGGGGGGACTTCGAGACGGTTGGCGGTGAGGAGGGATTGATCGCCGAGAATTTGGGCCGTGGGGCCGTCGGCGAGGATGCGATGGTGGTTCAAGAGGAGGGTGCGATCGCACACTTCCGCAATCATCTCTAAATCATGGGAGGAAATCAACAAGGTTTCCGGCGCACGGTGAAAAAATTCAATCAGGCTGCGACGGCCCGCGAGATCTAAATGGGCGGTGGGTTCATCGTAGAGCATTAACCGGGGTTGGAGAACGAGGACGGCGGCGATCGCCACCATACATTTTTCCCCCCCCGATAACTGATGGGGGGCGCGTTGAGCCAAGGATGCGATCCCCGTTGTGGCTAAGGCCGTCTCCACCCGTTCCCGCACCTCCAGCGGCGATAACCCCAAATTTTCCGCCCCAAAGGCCAACTCATCCCACACCGTCGGGCAAAACAGTTGGTCATCGGGGTTTTGAAACACTAAGCCCACATCGGGCAAAAATTGCCCCCGCCGCACCCGTTGGCCATAGATGCAAATTTCCCCCCCTTGGGGCGCTAATACGCCAGCAATGAGCAGAAATAGTGAAGTTTTTCCCGCCCCATTGGGGCCGATTAAACCCACCTTTTCCCCTGGTTGAATGTGGAGGGTGAGATCCTTGAGTAGGGGTTGCCCTGGGCCATAGTGGAACTGTAAATGGTCAAGGGTTAAAGCCGCCATTATTGGCCCTTTTCCTGAAGATAGTGATCGACGATCGCCAAAATTTGCGCCGCCGCTGTGCCATCCCCAAAGGGGTTGATGGCGTTGGCCATGGTGGCATAGGTGGCGCTGTTGGTGAGGAGTTCCGTGGTGGCTTGGGCGATCGCCCCCCCATCCGTACCAATTAGCCGCGCTGTCCCCGCCTGTAACGCTTCGGGGCGCTCCGTCGTTTCCCGCAACACCAGCACCGGCTTACCCAAGCTCGGAGCCTCCTCCTGTAACCCGCCGGAATCCGTCAATACCAAATGACATCGCTGAATTGCCCCCACCAACTCCCCATAATCCAGGGGTTCAGTGAGGAAAACGCGGGGATGGTTCCCCAGGGCCGCCTGAATGGGTTCGCGCACCGTGGGGTTCCGGTGCATGGGCAACAGGAAGGCAGTATCGGGGAATTGGTCGAGGAGCATTGTGATCCCGGCCAAAATATCCCGCAGGGGTGCGCCCCAATTTTCCCGGCGGTGAACGGTGGTGAGGATGACGCGGTATTGTTGCCAATCCAGGCCGGGAATATTGCAGGCCGGTTCAGTGGCCGCCACCCGCAAGAGGGCATCAATCACCGTGTTGCCGGTGTGGTGAACGGCCCCGGTTACGCCGGATTTCCGCAAATTCTCCACCGCAACGGTAGTGGGGGCAAAGTGGAGTTGAGCAATTTGGGAAATGAGGCGGCGGTTGGCTTCTTCAGGATAGGGGTTAAACAGTTCATCAGTTCGTAAACCTGCCTCCACATGGCCGATAGGAATTTGGCGATAGAAGGCAGCGAGGGCAGCGGCAAAGGCGGTAGTCGTATCCCCTTGGACTAACACACAATCGGGAGGATCTTGATCAAACCATTGGGATAACCCCTCTAGGGTGCGGCAGGTGATATCCGTGAGGCTTTGGCGGGGCTGCATGATGGCGAGATCCTGATCCGGGGCGATCGCAAATAACCCCATCACCTGATCCACCATTTCCCGATGTTGCCCTGTGAGGATCACCCGCGTCGTCAGGTGGGAGCAGGCGCGAAACTGTTGAATCACCGGAGCAAGTTTAATGGCTTCCGGTCGAGTGCCGAGGATGATATCAATACAGGGGGCCATGGCAGCAGGGAGGGGGCAAAAATGTTCCAAAGTCACTTTAACAGAGGAGAGGATGGGAATTGATCGCCGTAGGGGTGGAAAGATCAACGTGGGGCCGAAAAGATCGGCGTGGGGGCGAAAAATTTTTCGCCCCTACATTCCTATTCCCTATTCCCCGTTCCCCTAACTAATCTAATCGAGCCATCGGAGCGTGTTGCGGATCAATCACCTTCTTCCCAATGCCGGGGAACTGTACCCCTAAATGCACCTTTTTTTTCGTGCCGAAAACATGGGTGACTTCCCCCTCACCAAAATGATCGTGATGAATGCGATCGCCCACTGTCCAATTGTTGGGATTATTGTCAATTTTGGGGGGGGAATCATCAGGGGTGGGGGGTTTGCGGCGACGGTGGGAGCGGTCGGGTTGGGTGACTAGATCTTCGGGTAATTCTTGTAAAAATTGGGAAGGGATACAGGGTTCAGAATTCCCCCACAGGCGGCGCATTTGGGCATGGGTCATAAATAACTGCTCCTGAGCGCGGGTAATCCCCACATAACAGAGGCGGCGTTCCTCCTCAATGGCGGCGGGGTCATTGAGCGCCCGCGCACTGGGAAATAAACCCTGCTCCATGCCCACCATAAACACCACCGGAAACTCTAAACCCTTCGCCGCATGGAGCGTCATCAGCGTGACCGCTTCCTCCCCCGGTTCTAAGTTATCCAAATCCGAAGCCAGGGACGCATTGGCGAGGAAATCATCCAACCGCTCCGTTTCATTTTCTTCTTGAAATTGCGCCACAGCGTTGATCAATTCGCTTAAGTTTTCGAGGCGATTATCCGCTTCATCATTGCCCTGTTCTGCGAGATCGGCACGGTAGCCCGAATCTTCAATAATGCCCGTAACAATTGCCAAAGCTGGAATATCTGCCGCTAACTTATCCTGATAGGTTTGAATTAAACTGACGAATTCTCCCACCCGCTTTGCAGCCCGCCCGGATAGGGTTTGCATGGAGGTTTGATCACTTAACAATTCCCAGAGGGGAATGCCCAATTCTTGGGCAGCATTTTGAAGATTATCGAGGGTAGATTTACCAATACCTCGGCGGGGGGTGTTAATAATCCGGAGCAGGCTAACGGTATCAGCGGGGTTGGCGATCGCCCGCAAATAGGCCAAGGCATCTTTAATTTCCTTGCGATCGTAAAACTTCAACCCCCCCACCAATTGATAGGGAACTTTCCCCCGCAGCACATCCTCCAGGGGGCGAGACTGGATATTCGTGCGGTATAAAATCGCAAAACTGCCCCAATTCAATTCCGGGTTTTCCTCCATTAACCCCCGCATTTGATCCAACACAAACCGGGCTTCAGTTTGCTCATTATCGGTTTTGGCAATATAGATCGGCTCCCCTTCCCCACGGGTAGCCCGCAGCACCTTATCAATGCGTTGGGTGTTGTGGTCGATGAGATCATTGGCGGCATGGAGGATTGTCTCCCGTGAACGGTAGTTTTCCTCTAACTTCACCATCGTTGCCGTTTCCTCATCAGGTAAACCATCGCCAAAATCCGCTTGGAAACCCAAAAGAATGCGAAAATCTGCCATCCGGAAGGAATAGATCGATTGATCTGCATCCCCGACCACGAAAACAGAGCGATCGCCCCAATCCCAAACGACCCGATCCATTTCGCCATTGGTGGTGAGGAGGCGAATAAAATCGTACTGAATCCGGTTCGTATCCTGATATTCATCCACCAAAATATGATGAAACTGCCGATGCCAATAATCTAAAACCTGGGCATTTTGCTCAAATAACCGCACCGGAATCAAGAGTAAATCATCAAAATCTAAGCCATTATTCCCCGCCAACTCATCCTGATACCGTTCATAAACATCGGCAATCACCTGCCCTTGATAACTAGGGTTCTCTTGACTATATTCGGCGGGGGAGAGTCCTAAATTTTTGGCGTTACTAATTGCATAGCGAATTTTACGCGGATCAAACTTTTTACTATCTAAATTAAGTTGCTTCGTGGTGATATTTTTCACCACCCCATTCACATCGCTATCATCAAAAATTGTAAAATTCCGTTGCCAAGTCCGCCCCCGTTCATCCTGATATTTATTGACATCAAAGCGAAGAATCCGGGCCGCTAAACTATGAAACGTACCAATCCATAGCGGTTTAATCACCGTTTTATAAACTTGAGAACTCAGTTGGGTTTGCTGATGAGGTTCCAAGCTATCGAAGGGTTGGCCGTACTTTTCGAGGGCGAGGCGTTGGGCAAAGAGGCGATCGATACGCTCTTTCATTTCCCGGGCGGCTTTGTTGGTGAATGTCACCGCGAGGATATTTTCGGGATGAACCCCATGTTCCGTAATCAGGTTAAAGATGCGATAGGTGAGGGCGCGGGTTTTCCCTGAACCGGCTCCCGCCACCACCAACAGGGGGCCACAATGATGTTCAACGGCGCGGCGTTGAGCGGGGTTGAGATGGGCAAGGAAGTCGGTACTCATGGGCAAGGATGCGATCGCATAAACAGAAGGGCCAAGGTTAGCCCTGATGCCATTGTATCGATTCTCGACCCCCTCACCCCGATTGCCATCGGATCCTGTTGGGGATCTCGACGGTAGGACGGGCATTTTTTCCAGTTCCCAGAGCCGATCCTTAACCCGTCATCCCTTGGGCTTGGCTGAGGGATACCTCTACAATGGTCAAAATTTGCTCAAAATGGTACTCATGGATCAAAGCCTGGAGCTTTTGACGCAAAGGGGTGTGATCCGGGGGGATTTCCGCCAGGAGTTCTTTGCACATCGTATCGTTGCATTGGGACGCAAATTCATGAAGTTGTTGTTGCCAATCCGTAGACATCGGGGCAAAATCTGCCGCCGTTAAGGCTGCATCTGAGTAGGAATCCGCTGCCGGTTCTGGATCATCAGCGATCTGCTGATATTCAACCCCCAAATACTCGGCTAATACCATCAGCACCTCTTCCCGCTGAAACGGTTTACTGATAAAAGTATCACAGCCTGCATCTAAGCACTGTTGGCGATTTTCTGTAAAAGCACTGGCGGTAATGGCCACAATAATCGGACAGGGAAGATCAGACTCCTGCTGGTTTGCCGTTTTAATCTCGCGGGTGGCGGTGTAGCCATCCATAATGGGCATTTGCATATCCATAAAGATGAGATGGGGTTGCCAACTGCGCCAAAGATTTAGGGCGATCTGACCATTTTCTGCTTCCTGAACCATAAAGCCCAATTCTGTCAGTAGCGTCACGAGCAGGAGCCGATTCACGGGGCGATCTTCAACGATTAAAATGCGATATTTTGGTTGTCCTGGGGCAAGATGGGTGACATTGTGGAAATGTTCCATGGCCATTGGCCCCGCTGGGATGGCGGCGGGCTGATCCGCTACGGTAACGGCAACAGTAAACGTGAAACAACTGCCCTGATTGACAACACTTTTGACGGTGATATCTCCCCCCATTAATTGGGCAAACTTTTGGGAAATCCGTAACCCTAAGCCAGTGCCTTCTAAGGCTGCTTTGCCGACGGCGGTTTGTTGGAAGGCTTGGAAAAGTTGGCTTAATTCTTCCGGGGCAATGCCGGGGCCGGTGTCTGCGACGGCAAATTGGAGGATTAAGGGGGTGCTGTCGGCTCGAACAGTGGCGGTAAGCGTGACTGCACCAGTTTGGGTGAATTTCATCGCATTCCCTAAAAGGTTGATCAACACTTGCCGGATTTTATTTTGGTCAGCAATGATCAAATCTGGTAAGTGGGGCGATCGCTCCACCCGCCAAGTTAACCCCTTCGATTGGGCTTTGAGGGCAAACATCGTTTCAATATTATTGAGCAGTTGAGCGAGATGAAATTCTGTGGTATTGAGGGTAATGCGCCCCGCTTCAATTTTCGACATTTCCAACACGTCGTTAATTAACCCCAGAAGATGCTCGCCGCTTTGGTTAATGATTTGGATGTAGCCTTGATTGTGGGTTTCAAGGGTGCGATCGCGCTGCATTAATTGCGTAAACCCTAGAATTGCATTTAAGGGGGTGCGGAGTTCGTGGCTCATATTAGCCAGAAACTCACTTTTTGCCCGATTGGCCGCATCAGCCTTTTCCTTGGCTTCCTGTAACGCCGCCGCTTGGTCTTGGGTTTGGGCGAACAGTTCCGCCTGCTGCACCGCTACGCCAAATTGATTACTAATTTGGGTGATGATTTGCACATCCGCCTCTTGCCATTGGCGTGGCCCTCGGTTGTGATAGGCACAGACCAAACCCCAAAGTTGACTCCCGGCGAAAATGGGCGCAATCACATAGGCCCGGGCCTGGAGTTGCTCCAAAAGCTCCAGATAACAGGGGGGAAATTCGGCGGCGTAAATATCGGGAATCGCGCAGTAGCTCCCCCGATGGCGATATTTGCCCCCTTGATTTTCCAGGAAGTAGGTATCTTGGCTGAGGTTGTCCAGTTGCCGCAGTTGGGTCAGGGTGCAGTCAGGATTGTTCACGGTGTCCGCACCGATGGGATGATTCGGGTCTTCCGGGAGGAGGAATTTCCAAGGAGAAAGCACCGATTCCGCAACGATTTTCCCTGTCCAATCGGGGTTAAAGCGATAGATGAGGACGCGATCGCACCCTACAGCCTGTAATAATTCTGCGGTGGTGGCCTGAAAAATTGCCGTCAGATCGAGGCTTTGGCGCATTCGCAGAATCACACGATTGATGGCCTGTTCCCGCTCCGCCATGAGGGTGATGGCCGCTTGAGCGGTGGCCCGTTGGCGGATTTCTGTTTCAAGGGCCACATTGGCATGGCTGAGGGCGGCGGTGCGCTCCTCAACGCGAAACTCTAATTCTTCGTAGGCTTGGCGTTTTTCATCTTCGGCCCATTTCCGTTGCAATTCGGCGGCGGCGCGGGCTGCAAAGATATTCATAATCGCCTTGGCGTAGTAGTCACTGGCAAAGGGTTTGGTGTCGAGAATGCAGAGATTGCCGATAATTTCCTGGTCTTCGTTCACCAAAGGCACACCCAGATAACTTTCCGCTTGGATCGCTTCGAGGATGGGATTTTCGGGGAACAGCGCCCGCAGTTGATCGGGGTAATAGCACATTTCCATCCCCGTGAGGACGCGATCGCAGGGGGTTCCCGCCAAATCTCGATCAAAATTTTTCTCCAGGCCATCCTGAGACCAAAAGGCTAAACTCCGCAACAGATCTACTTTTGCCCCAGGGGTATGGTCGATTACCTCTGAAACAATCACATAGGGAACATCCAAGGTTTGGGCGAGATTTTGCACCAAGGCAGCAAAGAAATTTTCTCCGGTGGTGGCGGCAGTGCCGGTAACGATCGCCTTGAGAATATCCTCCATCCGTTGCCGTTCGTGAATCTGGGCTTCTAACTCTTGATTAATCGCTTCCAATTGCTCCGGGGTGCGTAAAGCGAGGAATTGCGGCAACAATTCCACCAGTTGTAATGCGGTGTAGCAGGAAACGAGGGCGGTCAGCGCCCGCTCGATGCCTGCCACCCAATAGTTAGGATGCCACAATGTCCAAATATCAAGCAGATGCCCCACTCCACAGAGGATAATAAAGGCCCCAAACATTTGAAATACAAAGGAAAAGGGGATATCGCCGCGTTTTTTAATAAAGTACAGCAACATCGCCGGAATCGAGAAATAGGCGATCGCAATTAAGGCATCACTAATCACGTGCAAGCTAACTAAATGCGTTTGCCAAAGATAGCAATGCCCATGGGGGATATAGGCAGGAGATCTAACAAAGAGATTCCAAAAATGTTGCATTTTAATCAAATTCCTTCATAACAACAATGGCATCGTGGTGATGCCATCGGCTCATCGATCACGGTTTATAAACCGCACATTCCCAATCATAACCAACGCCTTTCGCCTTTCGCTATGTTTCTAGGCTAAAAATGCCCCCCCACGACGGCGATCGCCTCCCCCGAACAATTGCCCCTGAGTATCCCGCGCTACACCATGAACGCCGCCAAAAAACATATTTTCCGCCTGCCATTGCAATCGTTGGGCGGGGGGGGATAGGGCTAATCCGGCTTCTAACCCCGGTTCTAAGTTGAGAAAATCCGCTTCCCAATGGAGGCGAGGGCGGGCGATCGCCTCTTCCATCCCCATGCCAAAATCCAATAAGTTGGCAATCACCTGGGTTAAGACGGTGCGAATCCGGTTCGATCCCCCGGATCCTAAAACCTGGATCGGCGTTTCCCCCTCCAAAATTATCGTTGGGGCCATCATCGAAGAAAGGCGGCGATCGCGCTGCCATTGATGGAATCCTTGGGGGTTTAAATCCGCTTCGCCGAGCATATTGTTAACCATAATCCCCGTGTTGGGGATGACATAGCCCGATCCCTCGCCGTTAGATGTGGTGGCGCTGGCGGCATTGCCCCATTGATCCATCACACTGATATGGGTGGTGCTGCCCCATTTATTCAAGCCGTTGGCCATGGCGGCTAGGTAGGGGGCGAGATGATCAGCCCCTAAAAATTGAGCGGCAATATCGGGGTCGTGAATATGGGCATCGTAGCCATCGCTCCTGGCTTGGTTGGTTAACTGCATGGCGGTGATCAGGGCTTCAAGATGGCCGACGCTCCCCCAAGGCATCGCCCCTAAATCCGTTTGGGCCAACAACTGGAGCGTAAAGGCGAGCAATGCGCCGCCGGAACTGGGGGGGGGATTGGTGAGCAGGGTATGGCCGCGATAGTTAAAGCGCAGGGGAGCGCGGCGGATCACTTGATAATCGGCTAAATCCGCCATTGTTAGATAACCGCCCCCTGTGGCACAGTCTGCTACTAATTGCGCCCCTATATCGCCCCGATAGAAGAGATCAATGCCTTGATGGGTAATGGCTTCTAAGGTATTGGCAAAGTCTTTTTGTAAAAATAATTCGCCTGCTCGCAACAGCCGCCCTTGGGGGGCATAGATCTGGCGGCATTCGGCCCGGGCCTGCAAGATGGGGGCGAGGACGGTATTAATACAAAAGTCCTGAAATGGACTAACAGGAACGCCATTGCGGGCGGCTTCGATGGCGGGCTGGGCGACTTCGGCAAAGGGTAAGCAGCCTAATTCCTGCTGGACTGTCCAGACTCCGGCTAAGTTGCCCGGTGTGGCCATGGCTCCGAGGCCGACATGGAAGGCTTGGACGGCATCGCCAAAGTTGACGGCCATTTCGTAAAAATCCAAATCCGCTAGGGGTTTGGCCCCTTGGGGGGTTTGGGTGAAGAAGTCGTAGAGGATTGGCGGTTTGTCTACGGGATGGGCAAGACAGAAGCCGCCCCCAGCGGCGGAGGTGAGGGTGGGTTCGACGACGAAGGCGGTGAGGATGGCGGCGGCGATCGCATCAAAGGCGTTGCCCCCCTGATCAAAGATGGTTTGGCCGGCGGCGGCGGTGTGGGGATGGCCGGCGGCGATCGCCCCCCTGGTTTTGCCCATAGCGTTCCTTAAATTTGGCTGTTTCGATTGTGCCACAGGGGGATTAAGCTGAGATCATTGCCCCCCTTCGCTACAATACCAACGAGATACATCCCGATTTTTCTATGTCAGTCCCCGATCCTGAATTCCTTGAGCGCATTCGCCGCCAATTCGACCATTGCCCCTATCCGAGTATTCCCGTTGAAGATTCCTATCAGGACAAACCGGAAGCGCTCTATGTGCATAACATGATGACGGCTTTTTATTACTGTCGGCGGCAGGTGGTTGAAACGGCGGGAAAGCTAATTTTAGATGCGGGCTGTGGGAGTGGGTTTAAGGCGTTGGCGTTGGCCCATGCTAATCCGGGGGCGAAAATTGTTGGGGTGGATATTTCGAGCGAATCGGTAGAGTTTGCGAAAAAGCGGTTGCAATACCATGGCATTGAGGATGCAGAATTTCATGTGTTGCCGCTGGAGGAAATTGAACAGTTAGGGATGCAGTTTGATTATATTAACTGTGATGAGGTTTTATATTTATTGCCGGATCAGGTGGGTGGCCTGAATGCGATGCGCTCGGTTTTAAAGCCGGAGGGAATTTTACGGTTTAACCTCCATAGCCTTTATGGTCGTAGTATGATGCTCCGTTCTCAGAAGATTTTTCAATTTATGGGGTTAATGGAGGGGAATCCTGAAGATGATGAGGTGAATATTGTTAAGGATACCTTTGATGCGATGCATGATCATGTCATGTTGAAGCAACTGACCAATTGGGACAAGGTTAAGGTATCCAAGGAGGCGATTTTAGCGAATCACTTATTGGTAGGCGATCGCGGTTTTTCTGTGCCTGAGGTTTTTGAATTTCTCCGCCAAGCGCAGTTAGAATTTTTTAGTATGGTCGAATGGCGGAAATGGGATATTTTCAGCTTGTTTAAGGATCCCGATAATTTACCCGTATTTTGGGAATTGGCTCTCCCTGAATCGACGCTTGAGGATCAACTGACGCTGATTGAATTATTCCATCCGATGAACCGGCTTTTGGATATTTGGTGCGGCCATCCCCAGGCGGAACCCGCCGGGCCAGGAATTGAGGACTGGACGGAGGATGATTGGGCGGGTGCAACGGTGTATCTTCAGCCGCAACTGAATACAGCAGCGTTCCGGGCAGAGTTGGAGCGGTGTTTGGCGGTTTTGAACCCTTTTGAAGTCAGTCGTTTTTTGCCGGGGGTGGGAATCTCGGCGTTGGTGGATGCGACCATTGCCGGGACGTTGTTTTTGCCGTTGTTAGAAAAACCGCAGCCGGTGCAGGCGTTAGTGGAGCGTTGGCAACAACTCCACCCCATTGAGCCAACCACTCTAGAACCGATCCCCTTTGAGAGTGCATTTGCATTAGTACAATCGGCCCTCACAAACCTAGAAGCCGGGAGTTATCTGTTTTTGGCCCGCTGAGGATAAAAAAATGGCGGGTGATGATAGAGTAGGCTGTGGATCTGGGTATGTTACACACAGAACCCCCAGAAGCGTTAAAGGAAGAGGACTTATGAAGCCTGAATTTCAAGCCAAATTTTTACAGTATCTCAACAGCACTCGCAAGGAAGATGAGGGTTTCACCCTGATCGAACTGCTCGTTGTAATCATCATCATCGGGATTTTGGCAGCTATTGCCCTTCCCTCCCTCCTCGGTCAAGCCAACAAAGCCAAGCAATCTGAAGCCCGGAACAACATCGGCGCTCTGATGCGTGGTCAACAAGCTGCATTCCTGGAAACTCAAGGGTTTACCAGTGATATTCAAGCGCTTGGTTTAGGGATTCAAAGCCAGACGGTTAACTATCAATACAAGATGGTTACAGGGGGAACTGTCCAAATTGCTGGTGCAACCATTGGTTCCCAAGCAATTCGTATTTACGCAACTCCCATTAAGCCTGCTCTGAAATCCTATGTAGGGATTGTTGCTACTCTCTTCGCTGGTACTGGTAACCAGGATGGAGAATCAACGACATCCGCCAAACTTTGTGAATCGATCAAGGTGGGTGCTCCCGCTTCTCAGGATGCTCCTGGTAGTACTGGACCAGCAGAACTGGATTGTACCAAGTTACCCGCAGTTGGTGGGGCAAGTTGGAAAGATCTGGGGACATAAGTCTTGCTTAGGATTAGCCTAATTATTAACCTCAGAGGAGCAGTGTTGTTAAATGTAGCATTGCTCTTGTTGGGTTAAACGGCAAGATTCGAGGTGAGTTGTAAATGCAACTCACCTTTGTTTTTTTAGTAAAAACTGTTGTGTTAATTTGCTATGGCTTCGCTCAATGCTCAAGCGTTATATCAAACTGGCCAATATAGTGAGGCTATTTCAGCCTATGAATCTGCAATTCAAGCTAATCCAGATATAAAAAGGAATTATTGGTATTTAGGTTTAGTTTTACTACTTATTGGTCAAAGTGAGCAAGCGGAAGCAACCTGGTTAATGGGAATGTGGGGGGGAGAGTCTGAAGAAGTTGAAGAATGGCAAAATGAACTCATTACCGTACTGAAAGAAGAAGCATTTTATCAAGAAATTAAATTAGAAGCTAGTGAAAAAAGTTTAAAGATTCGCGAAAAGATTCAAGAGCTTTTCCCCAATTCTCTCGAAAACAATTTACAAATTTTGCGCCTCCATTTACAGGCAAAAACCTATGCCAGTGAAAAACTAAATCAAGCCAATCTTTTAACCCTAATTGAACAAAATCAAACCTCTTTTGATCATTTTTTATTCATGGCAGTGATTCAAGAAATCCTTAACATTGATCCTACCCATGAACAACTTTTAGAGCTTGTTGCCTTAAGTATTCCTTGTTTTAAGCAATCTAGTTATCAAACAGAATATGCAAACCTTCTAGGACAATCTGCTAAAAATATTGGCTATATTCAATATCAACCCGAAATTGCCGCAGCATTATGTGAAGAAGCCCTAAAGTTAGATCCTAATAATACAGAATTAACCGCATCGCGGGCTGAATTTTATCAAAATGGGGATCAATACCATAAAGGAATTGAAGCAGCAAAACAGCACCTTGAATTAGTGACCACTCTAGCGGATCGCATTGATGGACTCAAAACACTGTTAAAAGCTTTGGTCATTACTGGAGGGAGGTGGGAGGAAAGTACAAAAGTTTTTCAAGAGCAAATAACATTATTGCATGAATTTGTACAGGTGCGGCCCCAAGATCTTACCCTAGAGCAAATTGCGCGTCTATTTAACAGTTATTTTTTTGCGCCGTATTTTGCGGATCAGCCTGCTCAAACCCATCGCCTCCTCCAGCAAATTAATCAAGTCTGTGCAGAAAACACAGCCCATCATGCTGCCGAACGTCAAACGCGGTATTACCAAGGGTATCAGGAACGTTTAAAGGGTCGTGATCCTCATCGCAAGCTGAGAATTGGCTATCTTTCTTTTTGTTTGCGTCGCCATTCTGTGGGGTGGTTGGCCCGTGGTTTATTTGAACATCATGATCCAGAAAAGTATGATCTTTATGCCTATTTAGTGACAATGCCAACCCATCAGGAATCTTTGCAAGATTGGTATATTAGTCGTGTAAAAACGGCATTTAAATCGACAAATGTTAAGGATTTAGCCGATGCAATTTTTGAGGATGAAATTGATATTTTAATTGAACTGGATAGCATTACCGTTGATACGACCTGTAGTGTGGTGATGCTCAAACCTGCTCCGATTCAGGTTACTTGGTTGGGTTGGGATGCGTCCGGGATTCCCACCATTGATTATTTTATTGCCGATGATCATGTCTTACCCGCCAATGCTCAAGATTATTACCATGAAAAAATTGTGCGGTTGCCCCAGAGTTATATTGCCTGCGATGGCTTTGAAGTCGGCTTGCCCACCTTACGCCGCGAGGATTTAGAGATTCCACCAGAGGCGATCGCCTACTACAGCGTCCAAAAGGGCTACAAACGCCACCCCGATACGATGCGCCTCCAATTGGAAATTATCAAAGCTGTACCGGGGAGCTATTTCTTAATCAAAGGCTCCAACGACACCGAAGACATGGAACGCGCCTTCTTAAACCTTGCCGATGAAGTAGGCGTAGAGCGCGATCGCCTCAAATTCCTCGCCGTAGACTACAGCGAACCCACCCACCGCGCCAATATGCTCATCGCTGATATTGTCCTCGATACCTACCCCTACAACGGCGCAACCACAACCATGGAAACCCTCTGGATGGGGATTCCCCTGGTAACGAGAGTGGGCGAACAATTCGCCGCCCGCAACAGCTACACCATGCTGATCAACGCCGGAGTCACCGAAGGCATCGCCCACAACGCCCAAGAATATGTTCAATGGGGCATCCGCTACGGCACAGATCCCGAATTGCGCCAGAGCGTCCACCAAAAACTCCAAACCGCCCGCCGCACCGCCCCCCTCTGGAATGGGCGACAATTTGCCAGCCATATGGAAGCCGCCTATGAACAAATGTGGGCGGACTATCTAGCCGGTCAGCCAGTGGAAGAACTGGATGGAAAAGCATCTTTTTAAAGACATTTTCCGTCATCATCAAAGGCAGCCCAAGGCAATCCCCTGCCCTCAACTACCCCCTATTTCTCTACCCACAGATGATCATGATCAATTTTTCCACGGTGCGATCGCTCGCCCTCGCTAGCCTCATCACCACCGCCCTCTTGCTCCCCACCGCCGCCCAAGCCGCCGAAGAAGTCGTGATTACCTATGGCTTTCTCCGCCACTCCATCCCCGTTGCCGACTTAGCCGAATTTGCCGAAACCGGCAAACAATCCCCCGCCTTGGGGCTATTGGTGGGGTTAAGCCAGCAAAGCCCCGCCACGCTCCAAACCGCCCTCAAACGCACTGTTCCCGTGAATAGCCTCGTCATTCAAGGGGCCTTGCAAACCAGCCAAGGCGAAAACGCCTTAACCGAACTGGGGCAAATTATTCACCCCAATAACGAAGCTGAACGAGTCCCCGCTCTGCGTACCACCTTGGGGAATTCTGCCCTGGATGGTGAGCTTTCCCTGCTGGAGGTGATGGAAAATTATCCCCATGACCAGATGTATGTAGATGGGATGAAGTTGGTTGAAGCAGTACAGAAGGCCCGCCCCTTGCTTGAATCCGTGGGCGATCGCCTCGAAACCGTTCAATCTATCCTCAGTGCTTTAGGCTTTTAAGCCATCGGTTTTCCAGAAAAAAGTGATCCAGGGCGGCAATTGTGTCAAAATGTAAAGCGTGTGGATTACTTCTTCGACCCAACAAGCCCTAACCCCAACTGCCCTAGCCCTCGGTAACTTTGACGGCCTCCACCGAGGGCATCAAACCGTCATGGCTCCGATCACGCGGGGGGCCTTGGGGGAAAATTCCCCACTGATCTCTACCGTTGTCACCTTCGACCCCCATCCGCGAGAATTCTTCTCCGGCCAACGTCGCCCCCTGCTCACGCCATTAGATGAAAAAGTGCAGCAGTTGGAGGCCTTTGGCATTGAGCAGTTAGTTTTACTCCCCTTCACCCAAGCACTCGCTCACCTCAGCCCCCAAGCCTTTGTCGAAGATATTTTAATCGCCCAATTGCAAGCGAGACGGGTGGCGGTGGGGGCAGATTTTTGTTTTGGGCGCGATCGCTCCGGTACAGCGGCGGAATTAAGGGCGATCGCCTCCCCCCACGGTTGCGAAGTCCTGATCACCCCCCTCCATTGCCAAGGCTCAGAACGGGTCAGCAGTTCCGCCATTCGCCAGGCCCTCGCCCAGGGGGATATTGCCAGCGCCACCGCTGGATTGGGCCGCCCCTATGCCCTCCAAGGGGTCGTCGTTCAGGGGCAACAATTGGGCCGTACCCTCGGCTTCCCCACCGCTAACTTACAAGTCCCCGATCATAAGCTCTTGCCCTGCCATGGGGTTTATCGCGTTGAGGTGGTGGGGGATTGCTTAGGAAAATCCCCGCTCTTGGGCGTGATGAACATTGGCCGCCGGCCTACCGTAGGGGGAGAATTACAGCGCACGATAGAAGTGCATTTGCTCGACTGGACTGGCGATCTCTATGGTCAAAAACTGACGGTGTACCTCGATAAATTCCTCCGTCCCGAACAAAAATTTCCCTCCCTCGCTGCCCTCAAAGCCCAAATTGCCGCCGACTGCCAAGGGGCGCGGGTTTAACCCCCCCTGTAGGGGCGAAAAATTTTTCGCCCTAAATTTTTCGCCCCGACGCGCTTATCCGCAAACCTGACCATTAACCTTGTAGTCGTGGCAAGATCAGCAACAACGCAAACCGCGCAATTTCTATGAGTAGTGACCTGATGTTTGATGCTTCTACCGCGATGAGCGATCGCATTGCCCGTTTAAAAGCCAATTTAGCCAAGGCGATCGTCGGTAAAGATGAAGCGATTCGCCTCGTCTTGGTGGCCCTGATCAGTGGTGGCCATGCCTTGCTCGAAGATGTCCCCGGCGTGGGTAAAACCCTCTTGGCGAAATCTTTGGCCCGCTCCATTAACGGCAAATTTCAGCGCATCCAATGCACCCCCGACCTTTTACCCACCGATATTACCGGCACAAATATTTGGAACCCCAGTAGCGGCGAATTTGAATTTCTCCCCGGCCCCGCCTTTGCTAACATCCTCCTAGCCGATGAAATCAACCGCGCCACCCCCCGCACCCAATCCGCCCTCTTAGAGGTGATGGAGGAGCAACAAGTCACCATCGACGGCAACGCCCGCGCCGTCCCTCATCCCTTTTTCGTGATTGCCACCCAAAACCCCATCGAATATCAAGGCACATTCCCCCTCCCTGAAGCCCAAATGGATCGCTTCACCCTGGCCTTATCCCTCGGCTACCCCACGGAAGCGGAAGAATTGCAAATGCTCCAACGTCACCAATTTTTAGGGGTGGATCAATTGCAGCCCTGCATTAGCCCGGAGGAAGTCCTTGAACTGCAAGCCGCAGCGCGTCAAATCACCATCAAGTTAGAACTGCAACAATATATCCTCAGGATAGTCCGGGCCTCGCGGGCTGATGCGGAGATTACCCTAGGAGTCAGTCCAAGGGGAACCGTTGCCCTCCAACGGGCTGCCCAAGCCTATGCCTTAATTGAACAGCGGGATTACGTTGACCCTCAGGATATTAAAGATTTAGCGCCCTACGTTTTAGCCCATCGGATTATTCCAGCGGGGGGGAAACAAGGCCGGGCCATTATTGAACGGTTGATCAATTCAGATAAAGTGCCAGTGGATGATGCTTAACTTTTTACAAAAATTACAACAATGGGGCCGCCGTTTTTCCCCCTGGAAAACGGTGGGGTTGCTCTTGCTGGGGGGGATGGCGATCGGATTTGGGTTGGCGATCGCCCTCCAAAC
Organism: Spirulina sp. CCNP1310; assembly: GCF_034932185.1. Taxonomy (NCBI): domain Bacteria; kingdom Bacillati; phylum Cyanobacteriota; class Cyanophyceae; order Spirulinales; family Spirulinaceae; genus Spirulina; species Spirulina sp. CCNP1310. The sequence goes on from NZ_JAYGHW010000013.1 coordinate 32,894, forward strand.
CGCCCCCGCCCTTGCCCAAGGCGTGAAAGCCCTCGACCCCGTACCCCCGGAATTTACCCTCCGGCAACAGGTTTATGTGGAGCGTTGCGGCAGTTGCCATGTGGCCATTCCCCCCGCCCTCTTGCCCCGGGAACGGTGGGAAGAGTTAATCCAACGGCCAGAGCAGCATTTTGGCGTGAATCTGCGCCAAAGCCACGGCGATATTCGCGCCCTTTCCAATATTGATATTCGCCTGATGTGGGATTACATCCGAGCCACATCCCGCAACGCCCAAATTCGCGAAACCCTGCCCACTCAAGTCAGTAGCTCCCGGTTTTTCCGCGCCCTCCATCCCAAAGTTGCCGAAAGTTGCCGCACCCTAGCGGGAATAAATTGCCCCGATCGCATCACGGTACAAACCTGTAGCGTTTGTCATCCCCAAGCCAGTGATTATGATTACCGCACCCTCGCCCCCGGCTGGGAGTTGGGGCTTTAAACAGGGTCGCGGAAGACGTAAAAGCGGGGGCCCGATGGGGGTAAATTGGCCGCCGTGAGCGTCAGGGTTTGACCGCTAATGCGGGTGACTTGCTCCCCAGGCACAAGGCTGAGAAACCGATCTAAACCGTCAATCTCGCAGGCATTGCCATCGGCAGCGGCGGTGCGGTAATGGGTGGGGACGACAATTTTGGGGTTGAGGGCATTAATGGCGGCCAGGGCCTCTTCCGCGTTATAGGCCTTGGGGCCACCCCCCACAGGCACAAAGGCCAGATCCGGCCGTCCCATCAGAATCCGTTGCTCTAAACCAATGGGGCCAGCGGCTCCCCCCATGTGGAGGATGTTAATACCCCCCTGTTGCCATTTCCACACCACATTCATACCAAAGCGACGACCTTCAAGGCGGTCATGGGGGACGGCAATGCCCTCATAGCGCCGGGAATTGAGGGTATAGGCCCCTGCTTGAAAGAGAATGCGAGGATTGCCCGGCAAATTGGGGGAAGGCGCACCTTCATCCAACAGGCGACTACTCATCAAGACAAAATCCACCGCAGGCACGGGTTCACGAAATCCAGCGGTACAGCCCAAGGCCCGAAAGGGATTGACTAAAATCCGTTGGCCATTGCCCGTGAAGAGGGCTGAGGTGTGGCCAAACCATTGGATGGCTAGGCCAGCCCCTTGGGCTTCGGCGGCGGGGGCGGTGAGGCTATGGTGGAGGCCGAAAGTGCCTAGGGCAGTGGCTCCGAGATAGCGGAGAAAGGTGCTTCGCTTCATGAATTTGAGAGAGTTTTAAGGGGCAATGAGCTTAAAAAATTACGCAGGAGTGTCTTACCCATAGGGGTGAGGACACTTTCTGGATGGAATTGTACGCCTTCGAGGTGGGGGTAGTCCCGATGGCGTAGGCCCATGATCGTGCCATCTTCCACCCAGGCGGTAATTTCCAAGCTGCTGGGGAGACTGGAGCGCTCCACCACTAAGCTATGGTAGCGAGTGGCGGCGATGGGGTTGGGTAAGCCCGCAAAAATGCCGAGGCCGTTGTGATGGATGTCGGAGGTTTTGCCATGCATCAGGCGGGGGGCAGAAATGACGTTGCCGCCAAAGACTTGCCCTAAGCTTTGATGGCCTAAACAGACTCCAAGAATGGGAATTTTTGGCCCTAACTCCCGAATCACCGCCAAGGAAACGCCCGCATCATCGGGGCGGCCAGGGCCGGGTGAAATGACGATGCCATCGGGGGCGATCGCCCCAATCCCCGCCACATCAATTTGATCATTGCGCACAACCCGGATCTGTTGAGCCACGGGAAACTCGCGCCCCAGTTCCCCTAAATACTGCACTAGGTTGTAGGTAAAGCTGTCGTAATTGTCAATAACCAGCAGCAAAAACGGTTCTCCTTCTGTTTAACGTGAAAATAGGGTGAGGGTGAGGGCCAATAAGGGCGGCACAAGAATCAGACCCGCGACCAAGATTGAGGCGATCGCCGCCACCAACACCGCCCCCGCTGCACAATCCTTCGCGATTTTCGCCAATTCATGATAATTCTGTTGCACCGTCAAGTCCACCACCGATTCTAAGGCGGTATTCAATAATTCCAGCACCATCACCAAAGCACAGGTTAGGGCCACAATGGCAAGCTCAATGGAACTCACCCCCAAGCCCACCCCCAAAATTACCGCTAAACTGGCAATCACCGTATGAATCCGAAAATTGCGCTGGGTTTTAAAGGCGTAGTGAATGCCTGCCCAGGCATAGCGAAAACTGAGCCACAGGTTAGGGGCAATTTGCCAAGCAAACTGACGGGGTTTAGAACTACGGGGAGGCATAGCAATATAGAGCGACGGAACAGGGGTTACATCGCATTGGGGCGGACGATGGGAATTAAGGGTCATGACCTTCACTCAAGGAGGACAATCAGCAGAGGAATGGAGCCAGTCAAGGGCGTAATCGTCAATAAAAGGATTGCTGTTGAACTCAAGGGTGGTTGCCTGCTCATTCCCCTACCGTCCACTGTTCTAACATCAATTGTCCCCCCTTCGATGTTTTCATTGGACAAATAGCGTCTTGGGGGCTTCTTGGCGAGGGGGGTGATGCCCCTCGCCCCCCAATGTAGAGGGGGGCAATCCTAGGCAAATCAAGGCTTGGCGTGATTTTCGACATCGGCATTGCCGGCGCATTCCCCGCCGAGAAGGGTTTTAGGGGGCGATCAGGGCGATCAGGGCAGTTTGTTGGGCCAACATGGCGGTCAATTGTTCCTCATCGGGGTGATCCCAGCCGAGGAGATGTAAAACGCCGTGACTGGTGAGCCAGATTAATTCTTGACTGAGGGAATGGCCTTGGGCGATCGCCTGCCGTTGGGCCGTTTCCACGGAAATGATCACATCCCCCAAATCTAAAGGCTCTCCCGGCGGCAACGGGGGGATAAAACCCTGCTCTAACGCCGCAAAGGCCAGTACATCGGTGGGGCGATCGACCCCCCGATACTGGGCATTATATTGGTGAATTTCCCGATCATCGGTAAATCCGAGGCTCAACTCATAGGCCGATGCCAGGGGCAAGCTTCCCCCCAAAGCCTCAAACCAGAGCCGCAACCAAGGTTCCCATTGTTCCGGGTCAATGGGACTCAAACCCTGGGGGTCTTGGAGATTAACCGTAACATCCATCAGCGCGTCAGGTAGGCCAAGCCAATCAATAACCCCAACAGGCCCATGGTGGAAAGGAAAAAATGTTTCAAGGATGTACCCCGTTTTTTGACCATATTGCGCATGGCTAACTTAACGTAGCTCGCCTGCTCTTCTGGGGGTGCTTCAGGGGTTTCAACCGTTTCGGGGGCTTGGGGTTCTGCCATGGGAAAAAAGGGCGGATTTTTGATCAATGGCAAAATCCCCCAAGGTTTTGGAGGATTGTGCGAAGGAGTGGAGCAGAGTTAAAACTTGTTGAGGTTGAGGCCGGCTTCCTTGGCCACGGCCTGTAAACCGTGTTTTTGAACGGTTTTGAGGGCTTTGGTGGAGAGTTTCACTCTCACCCAGCGATTACCTTCGGGCCACCAGATCCGTTTCCATTGCAGGTTAGCTTCCTGGAGTTTTTTGGTGCGGCGGTGGGAGTGGGAGACGGCGTAGGCGTTATTGGCCTTTTTGCCGGTGAGTTGACAGCGACGAGACATGGGAACCTCCTGAGCTTGGGTTGAGTTCTAAGCAGCAACTTCCCAGTTTAACACTCTCGCCATCTGATGCCTAGTCAAAATCCCGCCACACCTTTCGCTAAAAACCTGGATACAGTGCCGCAGATCATGAAAACCTTTGGATCTAATCAAAAAAATTTACCAATATGGTAAATTTTTTTACTAATATGCTAAAGTTTTACTAGAACACTTGTATGGAAATTAGCTTTAAAGATAAAAAGCTAAAAGCCCTGTGTGAACAGTCAAGCCTAGCGCAAAAGAAGCTGGGAACCCAGATGGCCAAAAAGTTGCGCTCTCGACTAGCGGATCTTAAGGCTGCCTCAGTGGTAACAGACTTATGTGCCGGGCGGCCCCACCCTCTATTAGGGGATCGAGAAGGAGAGTTTGCGTTAGATCTGGCGCATCCACAGCGGTTAGTTTTTGTCGCTGATCACAAACCCATCCCTAAACAGGATGATGGCAGCATTGACTGGAGCCAGGTAACACAGGTTTGCATTGTAGCGATCGAGGATTATCACAAAAGAGGGCAATCATGATGAATACATTGCAGGCTTTTTCCCCAGATTGGGTTTCACCACCTGGGGAGACCATTGCCGACCTCCTCGAAGAGCGGGACTGGACTCAGGCGCAACTTGCAGAGCGTTTGGGCTACACCACTAAGCACATTAGTCAACTGATCAATGGCAAGGCCCCCATCACTGAGGATACTGCTTTGAAACTGGAGCGAGTCTTGGGCAGCAACGCTGTGTTTTGGCTCAATCGTGAAGCTCAATACCGGGCTGAGGTTGCCAAGATTGAAGAACAAAGTCTGCTTCTATCTTGGGTAGATTGGTTGGATCAGTTACCCGTTAAGGATCTGATGGATCAAGGCGTTATTCCCAAGTGCCGATTGGATGCGAAGCATAAACCCACGGTGGTTAAAGATCTCCTCACTTTTTTTGGTGTTGCTTCTCCCGATGATTGGCAAAAACATTATGTCGGGATGCAAGCGTTGTTTCGGAAAACTCGCCATGATCAATGTGATGTCGGGGCGATATCAGCTTGGCTAAGGCAGGGAGAAATTGCGGCTGAAGAGCTACAGATCCCTAAATATCAAAAGGCTAAGTTTGAAAAAGCGGTGCAGGAACTCCGAAAACTAACGGTTTTAGAGCCAGTGGAGTTTTTGCCAACAATCAAGCAACTTTGCTGGAGTGCTGGGGTTGTTTTGGTTTTTGTTCCCTCTGTTCCCCGCGCCCGTACCAGTGGGGTTGCTCGCTGGCTAAATCTTCATAAGCCTTTAATTCAGCTCTCATTTTATGGAAAAACCAATGATAAATTTTGGTTTAACTTTTTCCATGAAGTGGCTCATATTTTACTCCATGCTGATCAGAAAAAAGACATTTTTTTAGATGATTGGGAGCAAGGTGAGAAGCTTGAATCTCAACAAGAGAGAGAAGCAAATCAATGGGCTAAGACGTTTCTGATTCCATCTGAGTATGATGCAGAACTTCTTGACTTAAAAACCAAAGATGCTGTTACAAAGTTTGCAGCAATGTTGGGGATTCATCCGGCAATTGTGGTGGGTCGATTACAGCATGATAAAAGAATTTCCATGACATGGATGAATGAATTTAAGCAGAAGATTGAGATTCCGACAGAGGTTGATCGGTTTGGCGATCGCCAGCGATCTTGATAGCTGTTTGCTCATCTCAGCGGGGCTGTATCTCATCATCAAGATCACTGGGCATGATCGGGACGATCTCCCCCATATACAGGACTGCGGTGATCGCCATTGTCAACCCTTGGGAAAGATCGGTTAAGATCTAGAGTTAACCCCCCTGTTGTCAAAATTTGGTGAAGTCCTATGAAAACCCGTGCGCCCTTAGGCTATGCGCCACCGACGATCCGACCGCTGCAAATGCGGGATATAGAGGCGATCGCCACCCTGGCGCAACGGGTTTGGGATGAATCCCGCCTTGAAGATTGGCAAAAAATTCACGGTAAACTCACTCAATTTCAACAGTGGTTTGGCCTGCTCAACGTCCTGCGCCTCTTCCCCAACCTGATTCGCCATCAATTTTGCTTCTATGTGGCGGAGCAGGATAACCAACTGCGGGGCATGATCCATGTTTCCCCCTTTAATCGCAGCCGCACCACTTGGCGTGTGGAGCAGGTGATGGTGGATGCTGCCACCCAAGCGATTCATTCAGGACTGAACCTGAAAGATACCGGCTCCCAACTGTTGCGCCATTGCTTCGAGGCGATTTGGGAGGCCCGGACTTGGGTGCTGGAGGTGAATATTCAGGATAAATCCACCCTGGCCCTCTATCGCCAAAATGGGTTTCAACCCCTGGCTCAGGTGACATCCTGGTCAATTCCCCCCGCTGCCCTAGAGCGGATCGCCCACCATGAACCCTCTTTCCCCAATCTGTTGCCGGTGGGGAATGCCGATGCTCAATTGCTCTACCAATTGGATACCGTATCAATGCCGCCGCTGTTGCGGCAGGTGTTCGATCGCCATGTGGAGGATTTTAAAACCCCCGTTTGGCGGGCGATCGCCAATAAAATTCACCGCGCCGTTCAGCAAACGGAAGTGGTCAGCGGCTATGTGTTTGAACCCCAACGTAAAGCCGCCATTGGCCATTTCGCCCTCACATTGCATCGGGGAGGTGACAAGCCCCATACCGCCGACCTCACCGTTCATCCCGCCTACACCTGGCTCTACCCGGAACTGATGGCCCAAATGGCCAAAGTCGCCCAAACCGTCCCCGGCCAACCCCTGCACATCACCTCAGCGGACTACCAAACCGAACGGGAAGAATATTTTGAAAACCTCGGTGCGGAACGCTGCCACCATACGCTGTTAATGTCCCGCTCCGTTTGGCACAAACTCCGGGAAACCAAACCCCTCGAAGGGTTACAACTCCAGGATATGCTCGGGCTACAGCCCGCCCGCACCCCGATCCCGACGCGGATGTCCTGGACAAAATTCCTGAAACGGGAAACTCCCCCCAAACCCCCGAAAAATCATCCCCCCGAAACCCAAGTCTAGGATGGAAAGGCTTTCGGTTTTAGGGTTGGATGTGGGGCGCAAGCGCATCGGCGTGGCCGGTTGTGATGGCTTGGGGTTGATTGCCACGGGCCTAACGACGATTGTGCGCCAATCCTTTGCGGCGGATGTGGCTGAGTTTAAGGCGTTGGTGGAGGAGCGGCAGGTGCAGCGGTTGGTGGTGGGGTTGCCCTATACGATGGATGGGGCGATCGGCAAGCAGGCGCAACAGGTGCAGCACTATGCCCAACGCCTGGCCCGGGCCTTGGATTTACCCCTCGACTATATGGATGAGCGGCTCACCTCCCTAGAAGCAGAGGCGCAAATGCAGCAACAACGACTCTCGCTGCGGGACAATAAAGGTTTAATTGATCGCAAAGCCGCTGCGATTATCCTCCAACAGTGGCTCGATCAACGCCGCTATACCCTGGCTCATCCCCGTTCGTAGTACCCGACGGCACAAATCACCTGACCATGCCTGCAAGGCAGAACCCCTAGGCTAAAAGAGATTTCCATTTCTGCCTTCTGCCTTCATCCTTCATCCTTCTCTTAACTGCCCATGTTCCCTAAAGCTGACCTCCTCAAAGGTGTTGAACACCGCGAAGCCGTAACCCGTGTTTTAGATCAAGCCGACCAAGCGGTACGGACTTGGGAGGTGGTGGTGACGGATTTTTTGCCGCCGCCGGTTTTGGCTGAGGCCACAGGGGTTTTAGGTCGCCTCACGGAAGTAGCGGGTTTGGCTTGGGGGGGATATCCCCAGGCGGAAAGGCAACGGCTGGCGATCGCCCGCTCCGAGTTACCCCTTGATACTGAACAAGTGGCTTTAGCGGCTTTGGAGGTGGCGGGAAATTTTCTCTTTGACCCCGCTGATCATCGGGATTTCCTCGGCTCGATTTTGGGAACGGGGATTACGCGGGAGAAGGTGGGGGATATTGTTGTCTTGGGGGAACGAGGGGCGCAGATCGTTGTAGTGCCGGAGTTGGTGGATTTTTTCTGTGCCAGTTTGGTGCAGGTGCGGTCTGTGCCGGTGAAAACGCAACCGATGGCGTTGAGTGAGTTAAAGATTCGCCCCCCCAAACGGAAAGAATTAACGACGGTGGAGGCTTCTTTACGGTTAGATGCGATCGCCTCTGCCGGGTTTGGCATGTCCCGCAGTAAGATGGCCGATGCCATTGCTGCCGGGGATGTGCGGGTGAATTGGAAAGATATTAGCCAACCGAGCTATAACGTCCAAGCTGGGGATCTGATTGCGATGCGGGGCAAGGGCCGGCTAGAGGTGGGGGAGGTGGCGATCACGAAAAAGGAACGCTATCGGGTGCAGTTGACGCGGTTGGTGTAGATCCCCCCGGCTACGCCGACCCCCTTAACAAGGGGGTGTACTCTTGAACCCCCCTTTTTAAGGGGGGCAGGGGGGATCCTGCTTCGCCTAAGCTGAGGATCCCCCCGGCTACGCCGACCCCCTTAACAAGGGGGTGTACTTTTGAACCCCCCTTTTTAAGGGGGGCAGGGGGGATCCTGCTTCGCCTAAGCCTATGAACCCACAAACCCCAAAGTGAGGCTATCGGCGGCTAGGAAATGATCGAGGTGATAGGCGCGTTCTTCGGTCTCTAGCAAAATTTGCTCGTAGACGTAGCGGGTGGCGCGATCGCCTAAACTTTCCGCCTGGGCGGCTTGGCGGCGTAGCACTTGGATGATTGCCTGTTCAGCGGCGAGGTCATGCTCCACCATAGCGCGGCAGTTAAACACCCCATCCACTTCCGGCGTAAAGCAACAGAGTTCCGCCAACTTGCCAAAACTGGCGGCGGGAATGCCTCCCAAACCATTGAGCCTTTCCCCCAAGCTATGAACATGGCCCTGTACCGCCTCATAGCTCTCATTGAAGAAGGCATGGAGGGAGTAAAACTCCGCACCATTGACGACAAAATGATGCTTTTGGTATTGCAGATATAGCCCTTGGAAGCTAGACAAGAGGATATTCAGCCCTTCACAGACCGGCGTTGTGACGCTGGGATCCAGGAGGACAGGATTTTCCCCGACGGTGCCGAAGGACTGAACGAGATTGTTAGTGGTCATTTGAAAAGTATTCTCCCAGAATAAAATCCGATGAGCGCCGGATCAGCATTGGAATTTCATGATGAAAATCAGTGAAACCCTAGGCGTATCGGCACTTAAGGGATTATAACCTAGACTTCGATTAGAAATCTGCCTAGATTTTATTGCTAATAGTTCTCATTTGTCTAGTTTTATGGCTATACTGACTTTAAAGTTCCTTGCAATTGTCCAGGGCAGTGGCACTGCCCATTGACCTTACTTTTAAGATCGCCCTATGCCTCCCCGTCATCGTCTTGCCCCCCATCCCACCACAGTTCTGACCTTGGCCATTAATCCCAGCGATCGCTGGCAAGTGTACGCTCGCCTCCGAGAACTGGAAATCGACTGTTGGTGTAGCCATCACCATCCCCTCCAGGTCGCCCTTAGTAGTCCGGGGGCCGCCATGCAATGCTGGAGTGTGCTCCAACAGTTCACGGCTTCCCGCCAGGCGTTGATTGATTACCTTAAAACCTGCTGGCAGTTGCCCTAGATCACTGCTTTTTCGCTCTGTCGTTTAATTTGTCGTTATTTTTTCTCATTTACAACCAATGTCGCAAACCACGAAAACCCCGATTCAATGCACAGGTACGTTATTGGGCTTTATTTATCACGAAGGGACAAAACTGAAGTATTTACGGGTGACGGTGGAAGGCCGAGAATATTGGTTCAAAGTGGCCAAAGATCTCCGCAAGACCCTTGATTCCCAAATTCAGCCGGGGGCAATGGTGTTGATTACGGGCCAGCAAGGGCGATCGCTTCAAACCGGGATCCTCAAGCTGAAGGCGGAAACCGTCACCCTTGCGGGGGCGAATGCCACAACCCACCCAGCCCCCACGGCTAAATCGACGGCTAAAACAAAGCCTGCGACAATTCTGGTCTGCCAAAAATCCAGTTGTCGGAAACGGGGGGCGGATCAGGTGTGCCAGGTGTTGGCGGCGGAAATGCGCGATCGCCAACTGGATCACATCACGATCAAGCCCACGGGTTGCTTAAAACAGTGCAAACAGGGGCCAAATTTGGTATTTCTGCCAGAACGGGCCAAATATAGCAAGGTCAAGCACCATGAAATTCCGGATCTAGTGGATAAACATCTAGCTCCGACGGCATCAAGAAAATAGCAAGATAGAAAAAACCCCAGGAAAACCTGGGGTTTTTTGGGGTTATGTTGGTTGATGGTGATGGATCGGAGCGGCGGGATTCGAACCCACGACCCCCACTACCCCAAAGTGGTGCGCTACCAAGCTGCGCTACGCCCCGTTATTGTGCTTATCCACCATAGCATAGGCTTTTGAAAATTGGCAAATTTTTTAAACTGAAATTTTGCTATACCAGAGGGGTTCGTTGTTTTGCCTGTGGTTGCTGCTGCTGTGGATTTCCCCCCTCCCTTTGCTGAGATCACCCCTAGCCCTGAGGCCATGGAGCGCGATCGCTCCTCCCTCCTTGCGGGTTTTCGGGCCTTGGGCGATCGCCACCTGCTCACGCTGCGCCTTTCCCCCCCATGGGGCGGCCAAGGATTGAGTCAGGGGGCCTTTTTTGATTATCAATTGGCGTTGGCCCGTCATTCGGGAACCCTCGCTTTTTTGCAAACCCAGCACCAAACGGCGGCGGCTTTCATTGCCCAAGGGGAGCAGGAGGCGCTCAAAACTGCCTACCTCCCAGCGATGGGTGAGGGAAAAATCGGCGTGGGGGTGGGCTATTCTCACCTACGACGGTCTGAACCGGCCTTGCAAGCGTTGCCTCTCTCTGAAGGCTATCGTTTAACAGGGGGGATTCCTTGGTTGACGGGTTGGGGCATTTTTGAGGCGGTGGTGATTGGGGCGACGTTGCCCGATGGTCGGCTGTTGTTTGGGTTGATTCCCTTTGAGACGGGTGGGGGTTTAACGCTGAGTGAGCCGCTGGCGATGGTGGCAATGGCGAGTACGCAGACGGTGAGTGGGCGGTTTGATGATTATCTTTTGGGGGGCGATCGCCTCCTAGCGATCCATCCCCCCCAATGGATGGCGCAAAAGGATCGGGAAAATGTTTTGAAGGGTACAGCTTTTCCCTTGGGGATAGCGGGGGGGGCGTTGGATTTGATGGGGGGTTGTCCGGGGGTGGAGGTTTTAGAAGGGCAATGGCGGGATTGTTGGGGGGCGATTCGGGGCGGTGATGTTGGTGATCCCCATCGGTTACGGGGGGAGGTGATCGCTTTGGCGGGTCGTTGTACGTTGGGGGCGATCGCTTTTGCACGGGGGGCGGCGATTGATCCGAATCATCCCGCCCAGCGGCTTTATCGGGAGTTAATGATATTCACAATTTCGGGGCAAACGCCGCTGATTTTAGGGGGAATTCTGGGGGCGATCACCGAGGATAATTCTACTTTAACTCACATTCCGTAGGGTGTGATACGATGGTAAACAAAGAAGATTTTTTTATATTGCTTATCAAAATCATGAAAATAAAAAAAGTATAAACCTGCAACCAAAACAAATGTTCATCATTAAAAATAAGCTTACAAGTTATGAGTCCCAGGATGTCAAACATTCATCATTCCTCTGATACTCAGTCTAATTCTCAGAAGATAGAAGGAGATATTGAGGAAAATGTATCACCAAGTTCCTATTCCATTACGAGTTACAATGCTGACTATCCAGTGGATGGGTTAGTCAAAAGAATTCAACGGCAAGATATTCATATACCAGAATTTCAGCGTTCCTACGTATGGAAAAAGGAACAAGCGTCCCGGTTCATCGAATCATTGTTACTGGGTTTGCCTGTTCCGGGCATTTTTTTAGCAAAAGAACCTAAATCAAATAGGCTCATTGTTATTGATGGTCAGCAAAGGCTCAAGACACTTCAGTATTTTTATGAAGGGAAATTTCCTATTAAAAGTAATGAAGATCAATATCAAGATTTTTTCTTGGTAGATGTTGCCGAACAGTTTGATGGAAAAAGCTATGCAACTTTACTTGCCAATGATCAAAGGCAACTAGATGATTCTATTTTGCCCGCAACAATTGTGCGCCAAGAAGAACCCAAAGAAGAATTTAGTACAAGTATGTATTACATCTTTGAGCGCCTTAATACTGGAGGAACGCAACTGTTATCACAAGAAATTAGAGCATCTATTTATTATGGAGAATTTAATCAGCTTTTGAATGAGTTAAATAAATATGAAGTTTGGCAAAAAATATTCCAGGGAAAAGAAAATTCTCGAAAACCCGATCCTAGCAAAAGGATGAAAGATCGTGAACTCATTCTTCGATTTACTGCATTATATTTTGCAATGAGTTCATACAAAAACTCGATGAAAGATTTTTTGAATGATTTCATGATGAGCAATCGAAATTTACAGAAATATTCAGCACTTGAAATCACACAGGTCTTTCAAAAGACAATTAACACGATCTACCAAGCCATTGGGATAAAAGCTTTTCGTCCTCGTCGTGGGCTTCATGCTGCTGTATTTGATGCTGTCATGGTGGGTGTTGCCCATCGTCTTGAAAATGGAGAAATAGAACAAAAGTCTCGTCTTAATCATGCCTATGATGAGTTGCTACAAAGTGAAGACTTTTTAGCTTCTAGTATTAACTCTCGGCAGATGACTAATATCAAAAATGTTCAAGCAAGAATTTATCTCGCTACTAAAAAGTTTCAGTCTATTCCTTAGCATAGTATGCCTCTTCAGAGCTTTCATCAAGGGAAAACAAAAATTGATTCTCTCATTAATAAGGCCAAAAGAATTGATGATCTGGAAATCAAGAATGATTTTGCTCGTTACATTACAGTGCGAATTTCAGGGTTTATTGAAATCACAGTTCGTGAATGTTATGACCAATATACAAGCAAGAAAGCATCCCCTGATGTTCATAGATATGTGACTAGAAAATTGAAGAGATTTCAAAATCCAAGGGTTAAAGATATTATTGAATTAGCAAGAGACTTTAATGAAGGTTGGGCAGCGGAACTAGAAAGCGTTGATATGGAAATGAGTGATGCCGTTGACAGTATAGTTACGATTCGTCATAGTGTTGCTCATGGTGGAAATCAAGGTATTACCTTGGCAAATGTAGAACAATATTACAAGCAGGTCTTAAAATTTTTAGAATTGATTCAGAAGCAGTGCGAAATTATCTGAATTAAATAAATCTCACATTCTGTAAGTTAACAATAAAATACCGCTTACATTTTTGAAGGTCAGGTATTTAACCCATTTGGAGGGCGATCGCCTCGTTTTCCAGTTAAGTCAGGATCAGATTTATTTGCTTGACCCCCATGAGCGCAAAATTGCGTTGGTGGCACGGGGGTCTTCTCCCTTGGTGGTTCTACCTCGATAAATATTCTCAGCCTAGAAACCGGGTTGATTTTATCTTCTCATTTTTCCATAACATCCTCTCAAAAACCCGGTTTCTTAAAACTGGATCAACGCCTTGACTTCCATCGCTGCGGCTTCGTCTAAATATAAATGGCTTTGGGGATGGTGGCGGAGAAAACTGGCGGGGCAGGTGGCGCTCATGGGGCCGGTGAGCAGTTTTGCAACAATGGCCGCCTTATGCTCCCCTTGGGCTAAACACAACAACTCCCCACAGCGAAAAATCGCCGGTAACGTCAACGTAAACGCATAATCCGGCACAGCCGCCAAACTCGAAAAATGCCCCTGGCCATACTGCTGCGCCCGATTCTCAGCATCCAACCGCACCAACTTAACTGCATAAGGGTCAGCAAAATTTGCCACCGTCGGCTCATTAAACCCCAAATGTCCATTATTCCCCACCCCCAAACAACAGAGATCAATGGGAGCAGATTCGAGGAGTTGAGCATAGCGATCGCACTCCCCCACTGGCTCCAAACAATCCCCCTGGAGATAATGAAAGGCTTGGGGATGAACAAGATCCGCAATCCGGGTTTTTAAATAATGGTGAAAACTGGCGGGGTGATCCGGGGCAATGCCTAAATATTCATCCAAATGAAAACACACCACCCGCTCCCAAGGAATCCCCCGATCCGCCACCAACAACGCCAAACAATCCCGCTGGGAATTCCCCGTCGCCCAAATAATCCGCGCCTCCCCCCGCGCCGCCACCGCTGCCAAAATCACCCCCTTAATCCGCGCCGCCGCCGCCACTGCCACCGCCGCCGCATCGGAATAAAGAGTAACGGTGAGGGCATCCACAGCACGGGTTAACATAACATTAAAAATCAAAACTATCCTGAGCTTCTTCCCATCATGCCACGGATCAACCCCTACACCCTCCAAATGCAAATCACCCGGATGTTTGAGCAAAATCAAACCTTCTTCGTTGAAACCAAAGTGCAAGATTGGCTCCGGGAACGCAACGAAGACCCCGACGCATACGAGATCATCTTCCACAAACACCCCGCCCCCCCCGGCTCTGATCAAATCATTGCCATTGAAATTGAACTGAAACGCAAAGATGGCGAACCCGTCGATGAATGGTTGCAAGCGGAAGCCAACCGCCACGCCTAGGGTAGCGTTAGGGGTGGGGGCGGTGGACAGTGAAACGTGAGCGGCTCCCCTGTGCGGGGATGGTGAAAGCTTAAGTGGTGGGCATGGAGCCAATAGCCACAATCCCCAGGAACGGGATAAGTGCCGTTTACTGGCTCAAGCTTCAAACCGCCGCCAACCCCATAAAGCGGATCACCCAACAGCGGATGACCTGCCGCTGCTAAATGGATGCGGATTTGATGGGGGCGGCCGGTGGGAATCATCACCGCCAAAATTACCCCCGCCTTTTCCCCCAACCGCTCTACCCGACTTTCCGCTGCCATCCCCTCCGTTGCCCCGTAAACCTTTCCCAGGGTGGGATGGGGCAGTTTACCGATGGGTTGGGTAATGATCAGCCGTTCCCCATGGCTCCAATCCGCCACCAAAGCGCGGTAAACCTTCACCATCTGCCGTTCCCGGATTTGGCGGCTCAATTCCTGCCGTGCTAAGGGGGTGCGGGCCCAGAGCATGATCCCCGATGTGCCGCGACCGAGGCGATGGATGGGGGCAATGTCGGGGTATTGCTGTTTGAGTTGAAATAAAAGCGTGTGTTCTAAAAAGCCGCCTCCGGGGAGGACGGGGAGGCCGCTGGGTTTGACGATGAGTAGGAAATCTGGATCATGGTGAAGCACTGTAAAATCTAGCGGGGCAGGGGGTTCACACCAGGGGGGACGGTGATAGGTGAGGGTTTGCCCTGGGGCTAAAACTGTGGTGGCGGTGGTGGGTTGGCCGTTGAGGTGGATTTGCCCTTGGTGGAGGCGATCGCCCCAATCCCCCCGACTCAAATGGGGATACCGTTCACTGTAATAGTCCAAAACCATCCAACCCTGATAACGGGCGCTAATCCGATCCCGATAAATCCAACCCTGATTCAAGGTCATGAGCATTTCCTCAATGTGGGGACGCAAAATT
The DNA here is from genome assembly GCF_034932185.1 of Spirulina sp. CCNP1310. Taxonomy (NCBI): domain Bacteria; kingdom Bacillati; phylum Cyanobacteriota; class Cyanophyceae; order Spirulinales; family Spirulinaceae; genus Spirulina; species Spirulina sp. CCNP1310. The sequence goes on from NZ_JAYGHW010000013.1 coordinate 48,062, forward strand.
TTTCGCCCTCCTGATCTTTGGCCCCTCCCCTTCCCCAGAACCCGCCTTGACGGGGGAGGGGCGTTGGCGTAAGCCTGCCGGAGGCACATCGCTGGCATAATGGGGAAGACTTTTTGAGCAATTCTTTTAGTTATGCGTTGTGCGATTATCAGCCGAGCGGGTCAAGTCCTCGCTAGAGGGGCGCTCATTCTGCGGGAAACCGAAGGAGGGGCTTGGCGATTGGACTTAGAAACCGATGGCGGCCGGCAAGTCCAGGGGGGGCTGGTGGGTTCCGATGGCAACCTCACCGAAGCCAGTCAAGTCCTGTTTGATCAGTTTTTTGACGTGTGGGGCATGAGTAATCTGACCCTAACTGTAACCCTCCGTTAATGTTTGTGATTGGCCATGGACATCCAGTTTAGAATGAGTGGCTATCCCCTCCATTGAGGGAAAGATTGGCTGTGGTAGGAAAAGGCAGGCGGGTATGACCAAGATTCTCGATGAGATTAAAAGCCGTGAAGTCACGGGGGTAAGCGATCGCCTCAATATGTTGGTGGCCCAAGGCTCCTACCGTGCCTTTAGTTTTTTGCCCGCCCGCTACCGCTGGATTGTCCCTAGCTTAATTGAAAGTGTGTCTCTGCCGATTCCCGAATTTCCGCAAGTCAAGGCGGAAATTTTAGCAACGCTGACGGGCCAGGGAGAGGAGGCGGTGGCGGTGGAGGCGGAAATTGTCGCGCCGCCGACATTACTCTATCCCGCCTATCGTTGTGTGCGGGGCAACCCGTTTGCCTGTGAATGGCCCGGCCAAACTTTAGTAGAAGATCCCACCGCCACGGCTTGCCTCCGCTGCACATTTCCAACGCTGATCCCCCCTGAAACCCGCCTGCAAGGACGCAAAGGCCAGTATCAGATTAATGAATTTTTTAAGGTGCGCAATTGGGGGCGACTGTACCATGGCATTGATCTGAGCGATCGCACCCCCGTTGTGATTACGGAATTTCTCCTTCCCGATCGCTACTTCAACCCCAATGAAACCCAAAAACGCCGAGATCTCTACAACCAAGTCACTGGCATTCACCTCGCCGATGGTCGGGAGCAAGAACTGCGTTTGGTATCCCCCGATGATGCGATCGCCCCCTTGGGGGAACAGCGAGCCTACCTGATCACCCAATCCAGCCTAGACACCTTCCCCACCCTCGCTGAATATCTCTCCGCCACCGGGGCCATGTCCCCCTTTCAGGTGCGCACCGTCCTCCTCCAACTCCTGCAAACCCTCGAAGGTCTCCACGGTCAAAAATATCGCCTCCCCTCCGGCGTGATTCAACTGGGCATTTACCACGGCAACCTTTCCATTCAGAGCGTGCTGATCGTCCCCACGTTCCAAGGGTTTTACGTCTACCTGGCTGACCCAGCCCTCTGGCAACATCTGTTCACCCCCCCCTTACTCGAACCCGCACAACCCTCAGCCTTAGGGGATTTGGAGGCCTTGGGGAAAGTGGCCTTTTACCTGCTAGCGGGGCGACAATTTGACCCCGCCACCCGCGCCCCCCTCGATCCCGCCTTTGGCGATAATTGGCCCGCCGATCTTCCCCTTCCTTTTCGTCAGTTTATTGAATCGCTCCTGGGATTAAATGCCCTGCCCTTTGCCAATGCCAGCATTGCCCGCCAAACATTGTTGAAGATTCAACTCCCGGAGGATATTCCCCAGGCGGTGAAACCGGAGGGAGAAGTGGTGGTCAAACCCTTGAAAAAACAGCGGCCCTGGTTGTTAATCTTTGGGGGATTGTTGGGGCTAATCCTCATTGCGCTGTTGATTTGGTGGTTTAACCGTCGCCCCCGTTCTGAAGCACCGGAACGGCCAGTTTCCTGTTGCATTGAGCAAATTAATGGCTTCCCCAAAGGTGAATTTGTGTTTACCGGCGAACAGGAGGGGATTTGGACCTACATTTGGCAGCAGGCGAATTTAATCCTGAAAGATGAAACCCTCGCGGCCATTGTCGAAGCACGGATGAACCCCGATGCGGAGGAACCGGCCCCAGAAGAACCCCCAGCGCCGGTCACAACACCGACGGCAGAAACAACGACAGAAACAACGACAGAAACAACGACAGAAACAACGACAGAAACAACGGCGGCGGATGGTTTAAGTGATGAACTGGTGGAGGTTGATCAGTTTTTATTGGATTATCGCCCCCAACCTTCTGCCACGGCAGCCATTGCCCAGGTGCAGGAACAGCAAGCGGAATTTGCCCTCAGTAGTTTAATTGAGAATCTCCCGGCGGATTTATGGTTTTCGCGGGTGGCCTACGATGGCATTGCGGTGTATGTGGCCTTTAGCTACGCAACCCGCGATCGCAACCTCCCCAACCAACTTCAGGGTACGATCACCCTCTCCCAATTGCGCCAACTCTACACCGGGGAAATCGTCAACTGGCGGGAATTGGGGGGGCCGGATCTGCCGGTGAAGTTGTATATTCCCGCCGACGAGGAGGCGGTGCAGATTTTTGAAACGCGGGTGTTGCAAGATCCAGAGGCGATCGCCACCTTCCGCCGCCTTGCTACCCAACGCACCCGCGCCAGTGCCGTTAGTACTGAAATTACCCGTCTCTCGACGTTCCGCACCCTTAATGCTGTCATTCAGGATTTTGAAGAGCGTAATGTGGGGGCGATCGCCTTTGGCAGTTTGAGCCGTATTTTTGGCCAATGCTCCGTCTATCCCCTCGCCCTCCAAACGGGTCTCAATGCCCCCGTTGCCCCCCTGATTGAAGAGAACGGACGACCCATTTCCCCCGCAACCGATCTCTGCAATAACAAAGGCAGCTATCGCACCAATATCGCCGCCATCCGCAGCGGTCGTTATCCCCTCGCCTACCCGATCACGCTGATCTACCCCCGGGATAACCGCCGCGCCCCCATTGGGGAAGCCTTCGCCGATGTCCTGCGCACCGATGAGGGGCAATTGCTCCTGCAACAGGCCGGCTTAGTCCCCCTCCGGGAAATTCCCCCACCGGAGCCTTAAGTCTCCGATGTCCGACGCACCGTTTTAGCTCAATCAATGGTGCGTCAGCCGTGACGCTGCTCTTGGGCATCATCAATTAACCCCTCTGACGCACCCTACTCTTCCTACTTGCGCTATGAGCCAGGGATATCCCTGGCGATTTTAGGAAATTGGGATAACCCTCACTCATGCTGAACAGATGAGGGTTTGGGGATCATGGAGTGAGTCCTCAAGGAAACGTTAATTTTTATGAATTTTATGAGTTTTCTTCAGCCAAGATTAACGACAACCTGCCAAAAATTCCTGACATTTTTACCCAATTCCCCGAATTAATACGGATAATCTGTGAAAGCTGATGAACTATTTGCGGATCCCCATTGGGTATTTACGGATTTTTACATTTATGGTTGGTTTTTACAAATGTTAACAAGATGAGTTTATGCAGTCAATGCAGGCCCTCTACAGTGGCAAAATCGAAGAAATATTATAAAATTCAACAAATCAAGGTAAAACTGGACAAACGGTCAAACTGTTAACAATAAATTCACAAGTTTTTCACGATGATTTGATTATGTTAGAGCATTCGCTAAATTGTGATTGAGGTAGAGCAATGGATAGTGTTAGATTGACCACGGGAACGATCGCTAATCTCCCCATGGATGGCCTAAGCGTTGATTTCTCGATCACCACCATTCAAGAAGTGAGCATCTTGCTCTTAGCCCTGGTGTTTGCTTTAGTGCCGGCTTCAGTGGTGTATAGCGTTCTCCGTCGTCGCCATGTCCCTTGTAATCGCTTCACGCTCCTCATTGTTGGTTTTGCCTTGATGCTCAGTGTGAGTTGGGTGGGTCAAAGCTGGCAACTGATCCATCCCGATGCCATCTGGGTGGTTTTTGCCCATTTGCTCACCGTGGCCTTCGGAATCACCCTCACCCTCCATCTTTTACCCCGCCTCCATCAAATTTTTTCCCTGCCCAGTGCTAACCAGTTGATGTTAGTTAACCAAGTGATGCAACGGGAAATTAATGAACGCAAACAGGCGGAAGCCACGTTAAAGCAACTCAATGAAGAATTGGAGATGCGGGTGGAGCAGCGTACCATTGCCCTCCAAAGTGCGCTGCTCCAACTCCAAGGGGAGATGGTTGAGCGTTCAGAAGCAGAGCAAGCCTTGCGGGAGTCTGAAGCCCAATTGATTGATCGGAACCAAAAATTGGAAACAACCCTCAATGAATTGCGCCTCGCTCAATCGCAACTTGTCCAAAGTGAAAAAATGTCCAGTTTGGGGCAAATGGTGGCGGGGATTGCCCATGAAATTAATAATCCGATTAACTTTAGGGAACCTCGAAAAAAAGATTGTGTTTGCAAAGTACTCGTTCAAAACCCTTTGTCAGAAGTAAATCAGTTCTATTTTTGTGACTTATCCTCTCTTCACACCATCCGTTTCTCTCCAATCTCCCA
>NZ_JAYGHW010000014.1:0-50410 GCF_034932185.1 Spirulina sp. CCNP1310
TTGCTGGAGTTCAGCCTGCGTTTGGGGAGTCATGGGTCAAAGGTGGTCAACAGTGTCTAAATTATGTAGGCTTTTGAGGAGGAATTGTAATGAGTATATTTACTCATCTCCTAATTGAGATGCACCCGCCGAACAAGCCTATCCTGATTTAACAGAAGCGCAAAAAGATGAACTGGATCGTCGGATCGATGATTATGAAAACGATCCTGATAATATTCTCACTTGGGGAGAGATTAAAGCATCCGTCAAAAAGAAAACATGAAATATGTACTGGTCTTTCGTCCTGAAGTCTGTGACGATCTCAGCAATGCATACGATTGGTAAGAAAACCAAAAATCTGGTTTAGGAGATGAGTTTATTGATTGTGTAGATGACCTACTCAATCGAATTTGCATAATGCCAGAGTCCTATGCAATTGTGTACCGGGATGTTCGACGAGCAGTGATCAAACGATTTCCATACGCCATTTATTATCGTGTAGTTTCCAGTCGGATTATTGTAACCGCTATTTTCCATGGTCGGCGTGACCCCAAATCATGGCGATCGCGGCATTAATAACCACCTCTGCCTTCGTTTTGAGTTGGCTGCTGTTTTGACTCGGTTGTGGACGTTGGAAGTGAGGAATGATGAAGAGTGCGGGAAAAATCTCCAAATCCGAGGGCTTTCCGTCGGTTGCAGTATAATTTTATTGTTTCACTCTAAAGTCTCTGTATGGATATTGCTGATCTATGGCAGTCTTCTGAACCCGATGCGTGGGAGTATGCGCTTCAGCGCTACTGGCAATTTGTTCAACCACGAAACATCGAACTTGAGCGATCACTAAATGCGTTAGATCTGAATAGATTGCATGAACTCACGCCCCAGGGTTGGTACACTTTTCTTCACGATGAATACTTTCGTTGGAAATATACTGCTCCTAATCGGTATGCGACGACCACCATGCAGCTTAGGAAGTACCTCGATGGTGACAAACTCAGTGAACTGGAAAATTTACAACAACAGTTACTTAATCTGGATTGCAACGACATTCAAAAAGCAATAGTCACAGCGAAGAAAATCCGAGGCTTGGGAACGGCCGGTGCATCTGGTTTACTAGCGCTGATGTACCCTGAGCACTTTGCAACTGTTGATCAGTTCGTCGTGAAAGCACTTCGATTGGTTCCCTTTCTCCCTGAAACAAATGCTCTTGCCAAAATGAACCCAGAAAACTTAACCGTCTCCGATGGCATTCTGCTAATCGGTATTCTCACTCGAAAAGCAAACGAAAACAACCAATCTTTTGGTACTTCTGCATGGACACCGAGAAAAATCGATATGGTGCTCTGGACTTATGGGCGATAACCATAACAGTTGGGTTGAATCTGCTTGATTTTTCCACCTCTTTATGGTCTGAACCATTTCACCTCTATGGGTTGCCTGGGGCTGAAAAATGGGCGGTGAGGGCGAGGGCGATCGCATCTGCGGCATCGTCAGGTTGGGGAACCTGCTCCAGTTGCAATTCCCGCATCACTGCATCTTGAACATCGGGCTTCTTGGCGTTGCCGTAGCCGGTGAGGGACTGTTTCACTTGCGCTGGGGTGAACTCAACGATCGCACAACCCTTTTGCGCCAAAGCCAGGAGGATCACGCCCCGCGCTTGGGCCACCGCGATCGTATTGCCCATCCGGTAGAAAAACAGCTTTTCCACCGCGACTAAATCCGCCTCGCTTTGGTCTAACAACTCGTGAAGATCGTTGTAGATGGTGATGAGGCGATCGCCTAGAACCGTTTTGGCCGCCGTTTCAATAATCCCGCAATGGAGCAACTGGGGCGGCTCCCCCCGGACAAACTCCACCAAGCCAAACCCCACCCTCGCCAAGCCGGGATCAATGCCTAGAATCCGCATTCGCGCTGAATCACCGCCACTGCTGGTGTAATGGCAAACAGGAGAGATCTCGACATTTGGGCTATCATGCTGATGATTCTTGAGAGATCATTCCGAATACCCTTCATTTTGATTGCCATTATGTCTATCGGGTTACTCCAACAGGCCCTACACAATATCAACGTGGAAAAGCAACGTTGGCTCACCGTCGGCCAACGCACGCCCCAACGGGTCAACTACTGGATGAAATGGCTTGCACCAGGGTTGTTAATTAAGCGTTGGCTGCTGTTGAGCATCACCGGCATGATTTTGGCAATTTTGGGGGCCGCCATCTGGGTGGGCTTAACTCCAGTGTATCGCCTCATGGGTTTGGTCTCTGAAATTATCGAAACCCTGGCCCGGGTTTTGCCCAATTCCCTTTCTGGCCCCTTTGCCTTGGCTTTGGGGTTAGTGTTGCTGATCTGGGGCCAAAGCCGGAGCGTTGGCTCGATTACGGAAGTGCTTCATCCTGGGGATGGGGAAGAACTGATCGATCGCCTCTTGGCCCATCGTCGCCTCAACCGGGGGCCGAAAATTGTCGCCATTGGGGGGGGGACGGGGTTATCGACGATTTTGCGCGGTTTGAAGGAATATAGCGCCAATATTACGGCGATTGTGACGGTGGCGGATGATGGTGGCTCTTCGGGGCGGTTGCGGCGGGAAATGGGGACGTTGCCACCAGGGGATATTCGTAACTGTGTGGCGGCTCTGGCGACGGAGGAGGAACTCCTCACCCAGTTGTTTCAATACCGGTTTAATACCGGCGATGGCTTGTCGGGCCATAGCTTTGGCAATTTATTTTTAACGGCGATGACCGATATTACGGGGGATCCTGAAAAGGCGATCGCCGCCAGTTCCAAAGTCCTCGCCGTCCGGGGTCGTGTTCTCCCGGCGACGTTGAGCGATGTCTGCCTTTGGGCGGAAATGACTGATGGCCGACGCATTGAGGGGGAATCGCAAATTCCCCACGCTGAGGGGCGGATCGCCCGCGTCGGTTGTACCCCCGCCAATCCCCCCGCCTTACCCGCTGCGATTAAGGCCATTGAGGAGGCAGATTTTATCATCCTTGGCCCCGGCAGCTTATACACCAGCGTGATCCCCAACCTCCTCGTTCCGGAAATTCGCGATGCCATTGCCCGGACGAAAGTCCCCCGGATCTATGCCTGTAACATCATGACCCAACCGGGGGAAACCGATAACTACACCGTTGCCGACCATATCCGCGCCATTGACCGCGCCTGTGGAAAAAAACTCTTTGATGCGGTGGTGGTGAACCGTCGCTATCCCTCCGCCCATACACTGATTCAGTACGCTCAGGATAATTCCCATCCCGTGTTTTGCGATCGCGAAGCCATCACCCAACTGGGCCGCCGGATCATTGCCGCCAATATCCTCGATGAAGACCCCAAAACCGGCTATGTGCGCCATGATCATCAACGGTTGGCGCGGGTGTTATTGCGCTGGTATGGCAAGAGCAATGGCTTCCAAAACCGCATTGATGAGGTGTTAAACGAGTGGGCTGAGTTGCAACAATGACCCAGGAAATTGTGCTACCGGATGCAGCGGCAACCTTTGCCCTGGGGGAAAAATGGGGGCGATCGCTCCCCCCCTGCACCCTCCTACTCAGAGGGGATCTCGGTGCGGGAAAAACGACACTGATCCAGGGTTTAGGCCAAGGATTGGGCATTGCTGACCCCATCCTTAGCCCCACATTCACGTTGATTAACGAATACCACAGCGGCCGCCTCCCCCTCTATCACCTTGACCTCTACCGCCTTGAACCCGATGCTGTGGGGGGCCTCTACCCCGAACTCTATTGGGAGGGGGAAGAGGTGGAGCCGGGGATCATAGCCATTGAATGGGCGGAACGTCTCCCCTATCGCCCCCCTGCCTATGGGGAAATCCACCTCACCCCCCAAGGGGAAGGGCGCGAAATTCGCGTAAATTGGGTAGGCATGGCTGATCCTTCTCTTAACCCCCCTTGTTAAGGGGGGCAGGGGGGATCCCACCGTTTCCCTCTTTTCACCCCCCTTGTTAAGGGGGGCAGGGGGGATCCCACCATTTCCTTCATCCCGTTTTTCATGAGTATCCTCACCCTTCAAAACGTTCAAAAAGATTTTGGTATTAAAGAAATTCTCCGCTCCGCCAGTTGCACGATCGAAGCCGGGGAAAAAGTTGGCTTGATTGGCGTGAATGGTTCGGGTAAATCGACGTTTTTAAAAATGATTGCCGGGTTAGAGCCGTTGGATGGGGGCGATCGCCTCCTCAAATCCGGAGCCAGCGTCGTTTATCTTCCCCAACAGCCGGATATTGACCCCGATCGCACCGTCCTCGATCAAGTTTTTGCCGATAGCAATAATGCGATGGATCTAGTGCGGGAATACGAACGCCTATCCCACCGCATGGCCCAGGCCCAAGGGCAGGATCTTGATCAACTCATGAGCCAATTGGCGGCGATTACGGAACAGATGGATGGTGTGGGGGCTTGGGAATTGGAAACCAACGCCAAGATTATCCTAACGCGGTTAGGGATTGATGATTTTGAGGCGCGAGTGGGGGATCTCTCCGGCGGTTATCGCAAACGCATCGCCCTGGCCACAGCGCTGCTTTCCGATCCCGATCTTTTGCTCATGGATGAACCCACCAACCATTTGGATGCGGAATCGGTGGAATGGTTACAGGATTATCTCAAGCAGTTTCGCGGCGCATTATTACTGATTACCCATGATCGTTACTTTTTGGATCGCGTCACCACGCGCATTTTAGAAATTGATCGCGGCGACCTTTACAACTACAACGGCAACTACGCCTATTATTTGGAGAAAAAGGCAGACGCGGAAGCCTCTGCCGCTAGTAGTGAGCGTAAACACGCGGGGGTTCTACGGCGAGAATTGGCTTGGTTACGCCAAGGCCCCAAAGCCCGCAGTACGAAGCAACAGGCCCGCATTGATCGCATTGACACAATGCGGGAAAAAACCTTTAAAACGGCCCAAGAAAAAGTCAGTATTGATACCCCAGGGCGGCGCATTGGGAAGAAGGTGATTGAATTGGTGGGGGTGAGTAAAGCCTATGGCGATCGCCCCCTCATTGCTGATTTTAGTTATGAATTTGGGCCGAGCGATCGCATTGGCATTATTGGCGGCAATGGGGCGGGAAAATCGACGCTGATGAATATAATTACGGGGCGAATTGAACCAGATCAGGGTCGGGTGGAAATTGGCAGCACGATCCATTTTGGCTATTTTGATCAACATTCCGAGGATCTCCTGGCTGCCAGAGATCAAAATCAGCGGGTGATTGATTACATTAAAGCGCGGGCGGAATTGGTGAAAACTGCCGATGGCAGTATCATCACCGCTTCCCAAATGTTGGAACGGTTTCTCTTTCCCCCTAGTCAACAATATGCCCCCATTCATAAACTATCGGGGGGCGAAAAACGGCGGTTATATTTATTGGAAATCCTCATGGGTGCGCCCAATGTTTTGATTTTGGATGAACCCACCAATGATCTCGATGTGCAAACCTTGGCAGTGTTGGAGGATTATTTAGAGAATTTTAACGGTTGTGTTCTCTGCGTATCCCATGATCGCTATTTCCTAGATCGTACCGTTGAGTTTATTTTTGCCCTCGAACCGGGGGGGAAGTTGCGCCAATATCCAGGCAATTACTCCGTTTATTTGGATGATAAAAAGGCAGAATTAGCCACCGCGAAAGCGGCAAAAATCGAAACCGCCAAATTCACCGCCCCCCCACCAGTGGCTAAAGCTGCTCCCCCCGCCCGCCGCCTTTCCAATTACCAACGCCGTGAACTGGCGGAACTGGAAACCAAAATCCCCGTCCTCGAAGCCCAAAAAGCGGCCCTAGAGCGCACCATCTACCAAAACCCCCCGGCAGACTATACAAAGCTCCAAACCCTCACCGATCAACTAGCCCAATTAAATGCCACCATTGATGAAGTCACGGAACGCTGGCTCGCTTTGGCGGAGTTGGCGGAATAAACTCCTGAGCAGTGTGGGGGCGAAGTGGGGAGGAAAAATTGCTCGCCCCTACGGGTTCAAGGGGGTTCCCTGGGGATCAAGATGAATCATTGATAGTTCTAAGGAACTTGTCTAAATTTGATCTATTTTTGCTCTAAATTGCCCCTGATCGTAGAGGCTTCGTTGATACAGATGGGTATTTATACTTAAAATACTAAAAACCGCCAAACCTAGGTATAGAGCCGGTTTGAGCGGTTTTGAGCTTGTTCAATTAAAGAGGCGGCACCCGGATTCGAACCGGGGGTAAAGATTTTGCAGACCTCTGCCTTACCACTTGGCTATGCCGCCGATGTCGCATTGCTGATTATAGCATAGGAAAAGGGGGCGATCGCCTTTTTTCCCAGAAATCTATTCCAAGGGGGGGCATCCCTGCGATACTCTAGATTGAATCACGCTATTGATGACCCTAAATTAACCCCCTATGACCGTTGCAACTCCCCCCCGTACCGTGCGCCTCGCCTCCCGGAAAAGTCAATTAGCCCTTGTGCAAACCTACTGGGTTAAAGCCCAACTGGAAAGCCATTTCCCCGATATTACGTTTGAAGTGGAGACAATGAGCACCCAGGGGGACAAAATCCTTGATGTGGCCCTGTCGAAAATTGGCGATAAAGGGCTGTTCACCAAAGAGCTAGAGGTGGGTCTGATCAACAAGACGGCGGATTTTGCGGTTCACTCCCTGAAAGATTTGCCCACGAATCTCCCCGAAGGCTTGATGCTCGGTTGCGTCACCCAACGGGTCGATCCTGCCGATGCCCTCGTGGTTCACGCCAAACATCAGGCCCACCAACTGGAAACCCTCCCCGCCGGTACGGTGGTGGGGACTTCCTCCCTGCGCCGTTTGGCCCAACTGCGCTACCACTATCCCCATCTCGAATTTAAAGACATTCGCGGCAACCTCAATACTCGCCTCGCCAAGTTGGATGCGGGGGAATACGATGCGATTATTCTCGCGGTGGCGGGTTTAGAGCGGTTGGAGATGAGCGATCGCATTCACCAAATTATCCCCGCTGAAATTTCCCTTCATGCGGTGGGCCAAGGGGCTTTGGGGATTGAATGCCGTGAAGGGGATCAGGATATCCTCGATCTGCTCAAAGTTTTAGAGCATACTCCCACGAAACAATGCACCTTTGCAGAACGGGCGCTGTTGCGATCGCTCGAAGGGGGCTGCCAAGTTCCCATCGGTGTGAACAGTCACATTGAAGGGGAAACCTTAACTTTGGTGGGCATGGTGGCCAGTTTAGATGGTCAACAGTTGATTAAAGACAGCTTGAGCGGCCCGGCAGATCAAGCGGAAACCCTCGGCCAGACCTTGGCGGCAACGCTGAAGGCGAAGGGAGCCGGCGATATTTTAGCGGCGATTTTTGCCGAAATTCAGCGTTAGGGAGGATCCTCCCCTGCTCAACAAGGGGGGTTTTGGCATTTAACCCCCTTTTTAAGGGGGTGGGCATAGCCGGGGGGATCCCCAACCGGGCAACACAGCGAGATCCCCTAGCCCCTTGGGGGCAACAATTGAGGGCATTTGTAAATTAATGTTGCAACTTCCGCAATAAATCTGTTACATTTATTTACATAACCAAGTGAGTGCCGCAGCGTTTCTCTACACCGATTCGTCAATCTCTGTACAGCATCTCTCCACTCTCCTCCCAATACAGCAAGCTCAATCTAGCAAGTCACCGAGAATGACTTGCTTTTTTCTTGACCACCATTGATCAGGTTTTGCAATTCGACCCATCATCAATTTCGATAGACGGGGGATGAAGATAGATGTAGTTTTATACCAAGGGGGCCCGTAAGATGTTAAAAAACCGTTAAAATCCTACCTAGGTCTTGGGGCTGTGTTGATTAACCCAGCTTCACCTCCTCTGAACTGGCGTTTATGCCCGCTTTGCCAGTCCACTGCCGTTTTTTGATTCCTTTAACCACACCGCATTTCAATACTGAGGGAAAAGCACCGTGACCGCTGAAAACGCAACCGCCCAAAAACAAACCATCGCACCCAAAGAAGCCCCCAAACCTAAACTCCCTGAAACTAAAACGGAGCAAGGTAGCATTCAAGTTTATCAATCCGGTGGGATGCCCCTCCCCCAAGGCCGCCCCATTGAAATCAGCCATCTGAATATTGTCGGTACTTACAATTCCATGGGGATTCGCCCCGTGACCAGCGGTACGTTTGAGATCAGCAGCAGCATGGTCGTTTCGGGGAATCGCCCCATCGCAAAAAGTAGCTTGGTGATCAGTAAAGATATTGTGTTGATGGGGAATCGTCCCGTTGCTTCCAACGAAATCGAAGATATTAAGACATTAATCGGCTATCTCGATTAAACCGCTATTCCTAAGGTTGAGCCTCACTTGGGCGATCGCCTTCCTGGTAACAAGGGAAAGCGATCGCCTTTTTGCGCCCCTATCGCTATGAATCGTTCCGTTTGGGTTCTAGCCGCCGGTCGTCTCCTCTCCCAAATCGGGACAGGATTTACCCTCTTTTATGCGGCTATTTTTTTCGTTAACGAGGTGGGGCTAACGGCGACTGCTGTCGGCTTTGCCCTGGGCAGCCAATCCCTTTCGGGGATTGTCGGCCGGTTCTTGGGCGGCATGGGCGCGGATTCGCCCCGATGGGGTCGGCGGGGGATTTTACTGCTCTCTGCCCTGATCTCAGCCCTTGCCGATGTCGCCTTTGCCTTGGCCCATAACCTCCCCACCCTCGTCCTGGGCAATCTCCTCATGGGTTTAGGGGTGGGCCTCTATTGGCCCGCCGCTGAAGCAGCGGTGGCGGATCTCGCCAATCCCGTGCAGCGCAATGAAGCCTTTGCCCTCACCCGCCTTGCGGATCTCTTGGGGTTGGGGATTGGGACAGTGGTGGCGGGGCAATGGATCGCTTGGGGGGGAAACTATCGCAACCTGTTTGTGGGGGATGGTATTTCCTTCCTGCTGTTCATGGTGTTGATTTATTGGACAATCCCCGAAACGCGATCGCCCCAAACTCCCTCCACGAATTTTGCTCAGGGGTGGCTCCATGCCTTTGGCGATCGCACCTTCATGATCTACTGCGCCGTCAATATCCTCTTCACCACCTATATTTCCCAAATCCAAAGCGCCTTACCCCTCTATTTCACCAACTTTCTGCGTTCCGGGGGCTTTAACCCCGCTGAACTGAGTGGCTTGATGACATTCCATTTAGCCCTAGCCGTCCTCCTGCAATTACCCATTGCCCGCTGGCTCAAGGGTTTTAGCCGTTGGCACGTCCTGATGTTCTCCCTATTGCTCTGGGGTGGGGGGTTTGTGGCGGTGTGGCGTACTGGGGTGGTGGCAACGGGGGCGATGATCCCGGCCTTGATAGCCCTCAGCCTCTTCGCCCTGGGAACCGTCACCTACACCCCCGCCGCCTCCGCCCTCGTGGTGGATTTAGCCCCCGAATCCCTAAGGGGCATTTACTTTTCCCTTAACTCTCAATGCTGGGCTGTGGGGTATTTAATTGGCCCGGCGGTGGGGGGTTGGGCAATGGATCAAGAACCGGGGATCGTGGATCAATATTGGTGGCTGCTCGCCCTTGGCAGTTTGGGGGGCTTTGGGGTGCTGTGGCTCTTGTGGAGTGCTGTGCAGCGACAACAGCGGCAAATTAAGGCGTTGGTGATGGCGGCGGCCCAAGCTTGTATGGCCCAGGATGCCGCTGCCTTTGCAGCTTTGTTTACTTCAGGGGGAGAAGTGGTACTCAAAGGGCAGAAAATTCAGGGGCGGGAGGCGATCGCCCAAGTCACCGCCGCCTACTTTGCCACCTGCGGGGAAATTGCGATCGCCCTTGAGGAAATCACGCTCCAGCATAACCGCGCCGAAATCCGCTGGCATTGGCATAGTGACAAAGGCGATGGGTACACCGTCACGAATCGCCACAACCACATCATCCTCGACATTGAGAACGGCAAAATCCACCGTTGGCAGGAAGATCCCCCCGCCTAATGATGACGGCTGCGAATATCGGAAATTGGCAGTAGGAGGGTTTCTTCCAGTTCTTGGATCGTTTGGGGGGCCACTCGGGGATTGTTATAGAGACATTCCACCAATAATTTATTGGCGTTGTAATATTGCCGCAGCAACGCCTGCTGCTCTCGGTTAAATTGCCAATCATAGCCCACATTGCGATGCTCAATAATCACTAACCGCAGATTGCGAATCCAGATCTGACTATTGGCCTGCCACCATTTTTGATATTCCACACCGCCGCGATCGCCTTTCGGTAACTGATTTTGAAACTTGTGGAGGGCCAGCTTCAACTCCGGCTCAATGGTGAGCTTCCGGTCTTCAGCAAAGGTCATAAACAGGCTTAAATCATGGGCAAACGTCACCAACAGACAATTCAAAATTAAATCCAGGACAAATTCCGGGTCTAACTCTTCAATCACATTGTGGCTAAAGGCATAGTCCAACTCCCGATCTAAATGACAGGCCAAAGACCAATCATGGAGCGAAGATTTTAAAGCCCGATTCACTGCATGGGAAAAATCGATGGGGCGGGAAATGCGGGGATCAAAAATGCGATCAATGGCTTGGGAAAAATAGAAGGCGCGAACCGCAGCAATTTTATAGGGAACTTTGACGAGGATCGCTTTTTGATTGACCCAAGAGAGGAAAATTTGAATTTTCTTATCCCTTGCGACAATTTGGTCAATTTTATGTTTAATGTGTAACAGGAAATCATCAAGGCGATAAACCCGTTGGGTGAGATAGGAAAAAAGCTCATACCAATTTTTATTGGTAATCGTCCCCAGGGATTTTTTCAGAAAATTCGGGTCAAAATTACGCAGGAGATAATAGCCCACTAAATATTCCTGAATGCGCGGACTGGCAAAGGAATATAAATCAGGGCTACGTTGAAAAATAATGCCATGCTGCATTTCAATATCACTGAGGAGCCGTTCCGCATAGTCCGCCATTGTGGTTTGACCAATGGTAAAACTAGGGAGAGTTTTAAGATAAAGATTAATATAGGATTTTAATTTTTTAAATTGAATAAACAGTTCTTTTTTTTCAAAGGTCAAAATCGCCAAATAACTAAGCAGACGATAGCGCTCTGCTAAATCAAGCTCAAGATAGATCGTGGGTTGATGATGGGGGGATGGGGGATGGGCGACTTCAAGAATGCGGGTTAACCCCAATTCATAAAATTCAAACTGAGTGGCAGGGAGGCGGCCCAGGTATTGAAAAATCCAGCAAAGAATTTGTAAAAGTTGGGGTTTTTGGGCGAGGAGAAAAAATTTATGATTTTCCTCAAGGGCGAGTTCGGTCATGAAGGCTTGGGTGATTTCATGGGTGGCGGTGGTATCGAGTTCCGCTTTAAACCAAGCCTGGACAAAGGCATTAATTTGACTGAGGTTGAGGTCGGCAATTTCCACATGGCGAAATGTGGGGAGTGTGTAGTCGGTGAACTGGGTACGGCAAGCGATGACAAAGCGATTGCTGTTATAGCGTTGGGTGAAGGTGCGCAGTTGAAATTGGACATTTTTGCGCCCTGTATCGGGAATGCTCTCAAGGCCATCGATGAGAATTAGCAGATGACCATAGCTGAGAATTTCCTGCACCTCTTTAAGATGATTGAAATTCAAGGTTTCTTGAATAATTAATTCTAAAACATTGGCATCTTCAAGGAGTTCTGTGCTAAAAACTTTGAGATCGAGAAAGATGGGAATATATTCACCATATTGATTTTGACAGCAGGCGATCGCCAGATATTTTAAAAATGTTGTTTTCCCCGCTGCTGGTTGCCCCAGGACGATCAAACGCGGGTACTTTTTCGCGGCTTCTAAGGCATTGAGGCGTTCATTGCGATCGCCCAACCCAAACCGCTCAAAATCCTCCCGGGGATCAAACTGTTTCAAATACGCATTGATATTAACGGAAATATCCCGCGCTAACTTTTCGACAATATAAAGATCAAACTCCAGATCCATAATCGGCAAGGTCTGAAGGTTGAGCAGTTCAATCTGCTCATGGTGACGTTGCAGGGTTTCCTCTACTTGGACTTTGAGCTTTTGCCAGCGAAGGTTAAAGGAGGAAGCCACGGCCGGTAAAGCATGAGATTCGCCGTTGCTTTCTTCAGGAATGTGTTTAATATGGAGGTCAGAAAGATCAGCAATATCTTGCCAGTTAAGTTCGAGAATTCTACAGATTTTATGAAATAAACTCTGGTCAATGGGTTGGCCGGTAAAAAACTGCTGCATCGTGGCCCGCGAAACATGGAGTTGCCGCAGTTGCGTGATTTTGCTGGCGGAACTGAGACAAGCGGATTTCGCCTGTTCAATGCCGGTGCTAGATGCCTTTAATGCCTGTTGTGTCGGTTCCGCCATGCTTGCCGATCGAGATGACTACCCCACTGAATGTGAGACACCCTAAAAATTTCCCTGGTTGCTCATAAATTGTACAGGGTTCATCGGGAGGGTGAGGGAATCTGAACCGTAAGAAAGCCGGGTACAATGGGGCAATCTCAATCTTTTGCTCCCAAGATACACCATGAGTGCGATCGCCCCTTCCTCCCCCGTGGCTATTCCTGCTGCTATTCGCCGTGAATTTGAGCAGGCCCTCGGGCCCAACCAAGTGATTCGCCGCAAGGAAGAGTTACTGACCTATGAGTGTGACGGTCTGGCGGCCTACCGTCAACGTCCTGCTTTGGTGGTGTTACCCCGCAGTACAGCCCAAGTGGCGGCGGCGGTGCAAATTTGCGATCGCCACAATCTCCCTTGGGTGGCCCGAGGGGCAGGGACGGGGCTATCGGGGGGAGCGTTGCCTTTAGCCGATGGCGTGCTGATTGTTTTAGCCCAAATGAATCAGATCCTCAAAATTGATTATGCCAACCAACGGGTTACAGTCCAGCCCGGCGTGATTAATAGTAATGTGACCCAAGCGGTGAGCAATCAAGGATTTTACTATGCCCCCGACCCATCGAGCCAAATTATTTGCTCCATTGGGGGGAATGTGGCGGAAAATTCCGGCGGGGTGCATTGTTTGAAATATGGGGTGACGACGAACCATGTCCTAGGGCTGACGGTGGTTACGCCCGATGGCTCGATTGTGGAGTTGGGGGGGATGGCGGCGGAGATGCCCGGTTATGACCTGATGGGCGTGTTTGTGGGGTCGGAGGGAACGTTAGGGGTGGCGACGGAAATCACGCTGCGGATTTTGCCCACACCGGAGGCGATCGCCGTCCTGTTAGCGGATTTTGACAGTATTGAGGCGGCGGGGGGGGCAGTGACGGCGATTATTGGGGCGGGGATTATTCCCGCTGGCCTGGAAATGATGGATAACCTCAGTATTAATGCGGTGGAGGATGTGGTGGCGTTGGGCTGTTATCCCCGTGATGCGGGGGCAATTTTGTTGGTGGAGTTGGATGGGTTAGCGGTGGAGGTGAAGGCAAATTTGGAACGGGTGGGGGCATTATGCCAGGAACAGGGGGCGCGATCGCTCACCACCGCCACCGACCCCGCTCAACGGCTCAAGCTTTGGAAGGGGCGCAAGGCCACCTTTGCCGCAGCGGGCCAAATGAGTCCCAATTATTTTGTGCAAGATGGCGTGGTTCCCCGTACCCAGTTGGCGCGGGTGTTGCGGGAAATTGAGGCCTTAAGCGAGCGATCAGGCTATCGCATTGCTAATGTATTCCATGCCGGGGATGGCAATTTACACCCCCTGATTCTCTACGATCAAGCCATACCGGGAGCTTTTGCCGAAGTCGAGGAAGTGGGGGCGGAAATTCTCCGGCTCTGTGTGGAGGCGGGGGGGAGTTTATCGGGGGAGCATGGCATTGGAGCCGATAAAAATTGCTATATGCCCCAGATGTTCACCCCCGCAGATCTGGAAACGATGGCGAAGGTTCGCGATGCTTTCAACCCCAAAGGGCTGGCCAATCCCGGCAAACTCTTTCCCACCCCTCAACAGTGCGGAGCGCGGGCCAATGCGTTGCAGAATGTGACCCCGATCCCCGGTGCGGAATTGTTTTAACCTCAAATCCGTTGAGTGGGGGCGAAAAATTTTTCGCCCCTACGCCGCTCAATCCTACAACCGGATGCCATTATCGGGGCCGGTGGGGGGAGCGGTAAAAGGGCTTTTTCACCACCGTTGCCGGATAGGTCTTGCCGCGAATCTCCACCTCTAAGCTTTGGCCGATTTTCCCCCAATGGGGCGGCACATAGGCAAGGGCGATCGCCTCCCCTAACGTCGGGGAAAGCGTCCCACTGGTGACATGGCCCACCACCGCCCCATCCGCCCAAACCGGGTAATCATGGCGGGCAATATGGCGGCCCCCCATCCGTAACCCCACCAATTTTCGCGCCACACCCTCAGCCTTTTGAGCCACCAACACATCTCGCCCGATAAATTCAGGATGGCCCTCTAAATGCACCAACCAGTTTAAACCGGCTTCAATGGGTGTAATCGTATCGTTTAAATCTTGACCATAGAGGGCAAGGGCCGCCTCCAAGCGCAGCGTATCCCGCGCCCCTAGGCCGCAGGGGGTGACACCGACCGCCGTCAGTTGCGCCCAAAGGGTGCGGCCCGTGGCAATATCCACCATGATTTCAAAACCATCTTCTCCGGTGTAGCCGGTGCGGGCCACAAAGGCAATGCCCCCAGCAATGTGGGTTTGGCAATGGCCGAACAAGGGAAGATTGCTCAAATCCTGATCCACGAAGGGCTGAAGCGTGGCGATCGCCCCCGGCCCCTGGAGAGCGATCAGGATATGATCTTTGGAAATATCCGCTAGGGTGACGGGGGTATCTTCTAAATGGGCTAAAAGCCAAGCTTTATCGCGCGATCGCGTCGCCGCATTAACAATCATCACGCCGGTTTCTTCCCCGGTTTCCGTCTGGCCTTGGTAATAAACAATGATGTCGTCAATAATGCCGCCATGACGATTGAGCAGGACGGTGTATTGGGCGCGGCCCGGTTCAAGGCGCATTAAATCCGAAGGAACCAGTTTGCGTAAATGCTGACGGGCATCGCGGCCATGCCAATAAAACTTGCCCATGTGGGAGATGTCAAACATCCCCACGGCGGTGCGAACGGCTTCATGCTCTGCCTTTAAGCCACTGAATTGTACCGGCATTTCCCAACCGGCAAAGGGGGTAAGGCGAGGATTTTGGGTTGTGATCAGGTCAAAAAGAGGCGTTCGTGCCAAGGGGGAGGAAGATGCTGAGACCACCGCTGCTCCTGAATAAGTTGTTGAAGATTGCCCTAGGGCCCAATCTTATTGCCATTTTATCGATGTTTTGCGATTTCAGGAGCGGTTGAGCGGCCCTAGGGCATCGCTGGGGCTTAAACCGGCAGCGGTCAGAGATTGTACACAGTCAGCCACAGAGGAGCGCGATCGCATCCCCGCCACTAACGCTTCATAGGCGGCTTGGTGGTTTTGGATCAGCATCTTGGCTTGCAATTCCGCCCATTGCTGTTTAGCGGCAACCTGTTGCTGGGGTTGACCCAATGCGGTGAGGGCTTGGCTCACCTGTTGGCGATCGTCATTGCCCCCTTCCACGCTGCCATACTGTAGCCGTTCGGCGGCAATGCCGGCCATGGCAATAATACAGAAGCGATCGAGCCATTGTTTTTGGAGAACCGGCCCGGGGCGATCGCCCGGCCCATCCGTCGCTGTCCATTCCACCCCCCCAAACCCCGGTTTGCCCTGCCGCCAAGCTTCCCAAGCGGAAAGGGTATAGCCGGTAATCGGGAGACCATAGGCATAGGCTACGAGGAAATGACCCGCTTCGTGATAGAGGACGCGATCGCGGTGTTGGGGGGAAAGCCGCGCCACCGCATCTACGAGTAAATTCCCCCCCCGCCCCTGCCAGGCGAGGGTATCAGCGGCGAAGAGAACCATAAAACTGAGGGTTGCCCCAGCGGGAACAGCGGCAGGGAGTTGGATCAGTGGCCCAAGGAGGACGGACATCACCATCAGAAAAACACCAATGGCAATCAAATTGAGGGTGGTTTGTTGGAGCATGATGGCAGGAGACGGATGAAGATTTAGCCACCTTAGCCTAACAAACCCGCTGGCCTCCCTTGCCAAGGGCAAGGGATCCACCCCATACTGAATCCGTTCTGAGAATTAATTTTGAAAAAACTTTTGAAGGCTGCGGAACGGTGCGATCCCGTTGTGTAGATCCCCCCAACAAGAACAATTCGACATCCTCAAATTTGGATGACCACGGGAGAAGAACCCATGCATACCCCTCAACCTGATCATGCTCACACCGCCCGCCAAGCTCAAACTGAGGGCGAACTGCTAGACCAATTACTGACCACGGAAGACCGCTATCCTTGGAATCCTGCCATGGCAGATGATTATTTTGTTGCTGTGGAGGCGGAGGTGGAGGGATTCGACTGGCCCGCTGGGGAATGGGAAAGCCGCGCCGCGCAGTTTTTTAATCAGCTAGAGGCTTGTTGGGCCCCTCAGGGGGTTGAGGAGGCCCTACGCCGTCAATTTGCCGCAACGATCCCAGCGGCTTGGCTCCAGGAAATTGCCCGCCAAGCCCAAA
Organism: Spirulina sp. CCNP1310; assembly: GCF_034932185.1. Taxonomy (NCBI): domain Bacteria; kingdom Bacillati; phylum Cyanobacteriota; class Cyanophyceae; order Spirulinales; family Spirulinaceae; genus Spirulina; species Spirulina sp. CCNP1310. Next base: position 16,449 of record NZ_JAYGHW010000014.1, read on the forward strand.
AATTAGCCGCCAGCAGTCTTTCCCCTTTAGAGCAGTTGGTGGAATGTGTAAGCCCGCTGCTGACGGATTGGAGTTTGGAGGATTTAAACCTGTTTGCCCGGCCTTTGGCCTATGCGATGCGCAGTGGTACAGCGGCAACACCGAACCCAGTGGATTGGGAAGCATTGACCCCTGTAGAGCAGGCCCGCTATACGTTACAGGTGGCCCAGTATGCCCTGGCTGCGGCCCAAGGGCAGGATGCTTGACGATTTGCTGATGAATTGAAGAAGGGGGGCGATCGCCTTGAGGGGAGGCGATCGCTCTTTTCTGATGGTTTAGCCCCGGAGGGCTTTTTGGAAGTTTTTCCGATAGGATTTGTTGACAATTAAGAGGGCGGGCCAGAGAAGTGTGAGGGAAATCCGTTGTAGGAAACTCGGTTGAAAGTTGGTGCGGTTATAGCCCTGCCAAAATTTCCACAGGCCTCCGATGTAGGTGACGATCAGAATGCCGATTACGACCGCTTGTATAAATCCGATCATTGTTGGTTACTCTCAAACAGGCTCATGATTGCTTCCATTCTATCCCGTGATTCCATGGGTTAAGAGCGCGATTAACCCCAAACCAATTCCCCCGTACCGATGATCACCTCTCCCATCACCCACCCCGCTAACCCCTGGGTTTGGAAGTAGGCTAAGGCTTTATCCACAGTGGCGGGTGGCACAATCACCACAAACCCCACCCCCATATTGAAGGTGTCAAACATCGCGGTTTCGGTGACATCCCCTTGGCGGGCTAACCATTGAAAGATGGGGGGGATCGTCCAGGTTTGGCGATCGACGCGGATTGATTGGCCACGATTTAAGCAACGGGGGAGATTTTCCGGCAGGCCGCCGCCGGTAATGTGGGCCATGCCGTGGATTTTAAGACCGGCTTTGAGGGCGGCCCGGATGGGGGCCACATAGATCCGGGTGGGGGTGAGGAAAATTTCCCCCAAGGTTCCCCCCAATTCGGCAATGGCATCTGACCAGTTGTAGCCTTGGGTGGCGATGATTTTGCGCACGAGGGAAAAGCCATTGCTATGTACCCCTTGGCTGGGGAGGGCAATGGCGATATCACCGATGTCTACTTGAGAACCGTTGAGGCGATCGCCTTTTTCCACCACCCCCACACAAAACCCCGCTAAATCATATTCCCCTGCTCCGTAAAACCCTGGCATTTCCGCCGTTTCCCCCCCCAACAACGCACAGCCGCTTTCCCGGCAACCCGCCGCAATCCCCGCCACCACCTGGGCCAATTGGTTCGGCTCTAGCTTCCCGGTGGCAATGTAATCGAGGAAAAATAACGGTTCGGCCCCTGTGGTCAAAATATCATTGACACACATCGCCACCAAATCAATCCCCACGGTGTGATGTTGATTGACGCTGTGGGCAATACGCAACTTCGTCCCCACCCCATCGGTTCCGGAGACTAACACCGGCTCTCGATAGCCCGTGGGCAGTTGAAAACAACCGGCAAAACCGCCGAGATTGCCCAACACCTCCGGGCGTTGGGTACTTTGCACATCATCGCGAATTTGCTCCACAAAGGAACGCCCCGCTACCACATCAACGCCAGCCTCTTTGTAATCCATAAATACTTCAAAATCAGGGGAATGCTCTGGTTATTTTAGGGGTTGGGGCTAAAAAAAAGGACTTTTGGAGAGCAGTAGGGGCTGCCAGAATCACAAAAAATCACCAAAAATCACAATGATTAGAATTTTAAATCTTTAGGGATCACTGCTGATCCCCTGAACCGGGAAAATTTGATGGGGTAAGGGGTTGCCCCCCTCAGCGACAATTCTCAAATTGGCCCATGATGACGCTTCAGCAGTCCAGATCTGCGTTAACCCCCTTGCCTTCACAAAAATTCATGGTAGGCTGTGGCAGTTCGATAACGTTGTGGCTTCTCGCTCGTTTTGAACCGGGTCGCCCTTTGTCTGGCCTGATTGTGCAATGACCTAATGCTGAACGCCTATGAATAAGCAATTGATGAGTAGCGTCACCGCTACTGTCCTAACCACCTTGTTAGGCACTGCGGGGATCGCCTCCGCTCAAACCCTTGAGTCGGCCAACAGTGTAGAAACAGCGAATGCTGATGCGCTTGAAACCTTGGCTGCTTCTGATCTTCAAGAAACCGTCAGCAATGACGCTGTGGAAACAGCTTCATCGCCGCGACAGCCTCAAGTGGCGATCGCCCCCTCATTGACAACGCTTTTCCCCCATACCGTAGGGACATCTAACGCCGCAACCCTCTACGTCCGGAATATTCCTGTACTTACGTTTATCGCCGAGTCGTCCACCAACGCTGCATCTTTGGACACCGGCTTCATTACCCCTGAGCAAGTGCTTTCTGGCGAAATTGCCACCACCCCAGACCACCCCTTAGCACGGGCGGCAGCAGTGGCACAAAAAATCAACGCCCTACCCCCAGAAACGGCGGCAGAACTAACGTTAAAGTGGAACCATGAGGCGAGAGCCTATTGGGTGATGCGTGGGGAAGAGGCGATCGCCCCCATTGATGCCCAGCACATCCTCCCCGACAGCACCAGAAACTGGGATCAGGATGCTCTGCAAGTCACCAATCGTCTGCGTCGTCTTGTGGGGGGCGCTGGCCCCTTAGCCATGGCCAACATTATCGGCCGTCCTCAATCCCAATTCCGCAACACTCCTGCCCCTGCCCAGTCCGTCGGTCAATTCCTCCAGCAGGGGATTGCCTCTTGGTATGGCCCGGGGTTCCATGGCCGCCGCAGTGCTAGCGGTGAACGGTTCAACCAAAATGCAATGACTGCTGCCCATCGTACCCTGCCCTTTGGGACACAGGTGCGTGTCACCAACTTGCGGACTGGCGCTTCCGTCGTTGTGCGCATTAATGACCGAGGGCCTTTCACCCGAGGCCGGGTGATTGATCTCTCCCGCGCCGCAGCGGGGGCGATCGGCATGATTGGTAGTGGCGTTGCCCCTGTGAAAGTGGAAGTCCTGCAATAATTCAGCCCATCTTCCTCAATATGCCGCCAAACCTCCCTGTTTCAGGGGGGTTTTTTGTTGTTTGTTGGCGTAGCCATGCCCCAGTTTTTAATCCACAGGATTCTAACCCCTTCCCTGCCTCACAACAGCCAATGGAGAACCCGCTCAAAAATGCGTAAAAATGCTGTAATTTTTGCAAGATTTCCGGGTTGAAATCTTGACAGTTCTGAGGTTAGAGTGGAAGGGGACTCTAAATCTTGTTGGGGCTGTTTATTCTATCGCGTTTTGCACGTAATTCTACGGAGTTCGGAATTGTGCTTTAGGATTGAAGTAGGAAAATATTGCGCCGTGATCATCCTGACGATGACCAAGAGTCGGTGAAGAGGGGAACAACCTCATCCTCGCCCGTCTGAATAATCTAGCTCTTGGTAAAGCGATGGATTTAAAGCCGGCATTTGATCCTTGATGCAAATCTTTATCAGGAGCTTTCATTTCAACCCATGTTATCTCATCGTTTTTCTCATTCTTGGCCAACTTGGGCAACTCTCTCCTGTGTCCTGATCAGCACTAGCCTTTTTGGGCCCGTGGAGACCAGTTCTGCTCAAACCTTTAATCCCCCCAACCGGGGTGCGCCCAGTAGTGCCACCGATGGCGGCACCAGGGGCGGGGCGTTTGTGGCCCCTCAACGGGGGGCCCCCAGCAGTGCCACCGATGGCGGCACAAGGGGGAATTTTGAGGCTCCCCGACGGGGTGCGCCCAACAGTGCCACCGATGGCGGCACAAGGGATGGTTTTACTCCCCCCCGTCGCGGCGCACCGGAAACTGCCAATGATGGCGGCTCCCGTCTGCCGGAGAGTTTGTCTCAACTCCAGTTACTTGTCCCCCAAAACGGGCTATCGCTGACGTTATCTGAACGTCCAGGTTTCTATGCCTATGTTCCGGTTTCCGATGCGAAGGCGATTAAGTTCTCCCTCTATCGTCATGATTTAGCGACGGGGCAAGATACGGAATTGGTCTATGAGTTTGAGCAGGCGGCTCCTAGCGAAAGCGGGATTATGAGCTTTGCTCTACCCCAGGACTATGGCTTGAGTGAGGGGCAACTGTATCACTGGTATGTCAGTTTGGTCTTTGATGCCCAAGATCCGGCTGCCAATATTGCGATGGATGCTTGGATGCAACGTTTAGATCCACAGGATCCCATTGCGCAACGGGTTCAGGGTATTGATCCGGTGACAAACCCCGCAGCCTATGCGGCGGCAGGTCTGTGGTATGAACCACTCCAGCAGTATGCTCAGACACGATTCGTCAGTCAAACCAATGCCCTTCGTGATCAAGGGAAAGCAGAGCATTGGTATCATCTGGTGGGGACTCAATGTGCTACATCAACGGAGCCTTGGTTTACGCTGCTAAATTCTGTGGAGTTGTGCGAGATTGCTCCCGCACCTTTTGTGAATTAGCTGTTAACCAGGTCACTGGAGGGGGGTATGGTGCGATCGCATTTTCATCAACTCGATCAAGGGGCGATCATCGCGCGATCGCGACTTGCCCCTCATGATCCCCCTCAAACCCGATGGTGGCGATCGAGTCTCACCGCCTGCACGGTGTTGATTGGTCTAGGGGGGTTTGTTCTGCCTGCCTACGGCCAATCGATTATTCCCGCCACCGATGGCACGGGAACCACTGTCGTGCAAACGGGGAATCATTACCAAATTGAAGGGGGAACCGCTGCGGGAAGCAACCTATTCCACAGTTTCCAGCAGTTTGGCCTCACTGCCGCTGAGGTGGCGGCTTTCCTCGCTGATCCCACCACCCAAAATATTTTTGCCCGCGTCATCGGCGGCGATCCCTCCCAAATCAATGGCCTCCTCACGGTTTTGGGGGGTAGTCCCAATTTTTATCTGATGAATCCGGCGGGGATTGTGTTTGGGGCCAATGCGCGGCTGGATGTGCCGGGGAGTTTTGTTGCTACCACCGCCACGGCTTTGGAGTTTGCTAACGGGACGCTATTCGCCTACGAAAATAATCAATATCAGGATTTGGTGGGAAATCCCCTCGGTTTTCATTTCAGCCCTACCGATAGCGGTGCAATCATCAACAGTGGGGATTTGACGGTTAACCCTGGGCAACAATTGGGCTTAATCGGCTCCACCGTGCTAAATACTGGGACATTAACCGCGCCCGGAGGTACGGTGCAGGTGATGGCTGTGCCAGATTCCCAATATGTGCGGATTAGTCAGCCGGGGATGTTGCTGAGTTTAGAAGTGGATACCCAAGATTTAGGGGCATCGGCACAAATTACGGCGTTGGATTTACCGGCATTGCTCACGGGTAGCCCGAATGTAACGGGGGCGAGGGTAGAAAATAGCTCGATTGATCTGGATAATTCTGATCTGGCTATTCCCAGTACCCCTGGATTGATGGTGTTGGCGGGGGGGATTGATGTTCAGGATGGGACGGGGAATCGGGGACGGATTGGGGTGGATGGCGATCGCCTCGCCCTGGTCAACAGTACCCTCGACGCTTCCGGGGCAACGGGGGGCGGTGATATCCAGATTGGCAAAGTTGCTCAAAAAGTCCTCATTGATGGCAACAGTCGCATCCTTGCCAACACCACCGGCCCCGAAGGAGATGGAGGCAATATCTTAATTTGGTCGAATGAATCCACGGTGGCGGCGGGTACGTTTGAGGCGCGGGGCGGTGCAGCGGGGGGCGATGGTGGCTTTATTGAAGTTTCCGGCAAAGTCAACCTCGCCTACAATGGCAACGCCGATCTTTCTGCTCCCCAAGGCCAAGGTGGAACTTTATTGCTTGATCCGACCAATATTTTTATCGGTGCAGCGAATACCCATGATGCTCAACTCCCGAATATTTTTCAAGCCACTGATCCAGGGGTAGATTATTTTATTAGTACCACCGCGTTAAATGCCCTCACTGGCAATGTTGTGCTGGAAGCAACAGATTTTATTGTCATTCAAGATGCCTTGAATTTATTGAGTAGCAATATCACATTTAGAGCCGATACCATTGTCGCCAATGCTTCGATTACAGGTCAAATCATTACCTTTGATGCGTTAAGTGCTGTTTCTATTCAGGATCAAGTCATTGCAACAGATTTAACCCTCAAAGGCCGTAGCCTTTTTGTTAATAATGCTGGCATTCAAACGAATAATCTCTCCATCATTGCCAATGGTTCAACTATTACTGCACCCGTCACGGGATCAGGAACCTTAACCATAGATCCTTTCTCTACGAATCGAAGTATAATTTTGGGCGGTAATATTGATACGCCAGCCTGGGATTTATCAGCTTCAGAATTAACGCAAATCAGCGGATTTACTACAACGGTTATCGGTAAACTGGGTAATACCGGCACATTATCCTTTACCGATAATATGATCACGCAGACTTTCCTCAAAAATACGAATCTGACCGTGAATGGCATGGCTAGTATTCAAGGCTTTAATCAAAATGCCACTTGGACATTAACGGGAACCCAACAGGGGCGGATGGATAACGGTAATATTGCCTTTAATTTTAACAATGTGGGCCGATTAACGGGGGGGAGTGGTCGGGATACCTTTGTCTTTAATCCGGGCGTGAATTTTGGCGGCGTTCTCGATGGTGGAACGGGTTTAGGGACGTTGGATTACAGCAATTACCAGGGGCCGGCTCAGGTTAATTTAGGCAATAATCAAGCAACAGGTACGACAGGCGTGTTCAATATCGATGGCTTTATTGCTGCTCCCAATCAGGGGAATGTTGTTTCGCCTGCCCAGCAAATTCCGCAAGTGGTGAAGGATGCCACCACGGTTACACCGCCACCGGCATTAAACCAACTCCATAGCAATCCGATGGCGAATCCCAGTAGTAACAATCGCAATGAGAAAAGTGATTTAGCGGTGGGCGATCGCTCCACGGTGCAACAACTCCTAGATGGCCAGGATTTAGAAGGGGCGATCGCCTCCCTTGATCAATTTTTTGCCGGGGAATTGCTCAATTATTTAGGCAAAGGTGATCCGGGGAATGCCTTAAGTTTTGGGGAAATGCAAGATATTCTCAAAACCCGCAGTGCAGAAACGGGTTTAGAATCCGCCTTGATTTATATCTTCCTCCGGCCAGAACATATCGATCTGATTCTTATTCCTCCCACCGCGAAACCGATTCATTACGTTGTGCCGGTGGCGAAAACCGAGGTGTTAGCAATGGTGCAACGACTGCGCCAGGAAATTGGCGATCCGGTGCGGCGGATGACGGTCAGTTATTTACCGCCGGCCCAGCAATTGTATCAATGGTTAATTGCACCGATGCAAGCAGATTTAGATCGTTTTGGTTTGGAGGCGCTCCTGTTTAGCGTTGATGCTGGATTGCATACGTTACCCATGGCGGCGCTCCACAGTGGCGAGGGGTTTTTAATGGAAAACTACAACCTCAGTATGGTTCCCAGTTTATCCCTCACTCAAACCCAACGCACCAACCTCAATCAAGCTTCGATGTTTGCAATGGGGGTTTCGGATTTTGTGATGCAGCCAGATTTACCTGCTGTGCCGACGGAGTTGAAGGCGATCGCCGCCACCCAAACCAAAACCCAAACCTTCCTTAATCAGGAGGTCACTTGGTCAAATTGGCAAGCTCAACAGAGCAATGGCGTAGATATTGTCCACCTCGCCACCCACGCCGAATTTCGCCCCGGTGCGCCGGATCAGTCCTACATTCAACTTTGGGATCAACAAATTTCCATGGCAGATTTACAGTCCATCCCTTGGCGGGAGCAGGGGGTGAATCTGTTGGTGTTGAGTGCTTGTCGGACGGCCTTTGGCAGTCCGGATGCGGAATTTGGCTTTGCGGGGATTGCGGTGAGTACCGGAGTATCGTCAGCGTTGGCGAGTATTTGGCCCGCCAATGATGTGGCGACGTTGGCGTTAATGAAGGGATTTTATCAACATCTCACGACGGCTCCGACAAAGGCGGAAGCCCTGCGCCGCGCCCAATTGGATTTGTTAAATCAGGACATTACCCTGGATGGGGGGCAATTGGTGGGCAGTGAGATGGCGTTAGATTTACCGCCAGCGTTACAGAAGTTGGGCGATCGCCCCTTCAACCATCCCTACTATTGGTCAGGCTTTGCCCTCATCGGCAGTCCCTGGTAATCCTGACCAGGTGTGAATTTCGTGAATTGCGACTTTTTCGGGCTGCCCTCCTACGACTAAGGCCCCAGCCATCCCCGGTAGGGCTAAATCGGTGATCCACCAAGGGATCTGAGCCTGGCCTGGGTCATCAATGGCGAGAATTTGCGGGGGGCGATCCAGATTCAGTTCAACGGTTTGAAGTCCCTGAAGGCCCTCCCCGGTGGCTTTGAGAAAGGCTTCTTTCCTTGTCCAAATTGTGAAAAAGGCAGCGGTGGGGTCGGGCTGTTGGGCGAGGGCGGCGGCTTCGCTGGGGCGGAAGAAACGCCGGGCGAGGGCGAGGACATCCTCCATGGGGCGCAGGGTTTCGATATCAATGCCGAGGGGCCAATGGTGAGCGAAGGCGATCGCCACCCAATCCCCCGTGTGGGAAATGTTGAATTGGAGGGGATGATCGGGGAGGAAGGGTTTGCCTTGGGGGGTGGTGAGAATCACCCCTAGGGGATGGCCGGTGTAGTGGTGGAGCAATTGGCGGAGGCTGCTGCGGGCGAGATAAAAGCGGTGGCGATCGCCCTCCTGTCGATACCGTTGTCCCCGTTCCCATTCCGCCGGGGTGAGGTGGGGCCAGGGGCCAGGGGGTTGGGTGGCGGTGTGGATCAGCCAGACATGGACATGGCAGGGGGGCAAACTAGGCATAGAGCAAAAAAAAAGCGATCGCCGGGCTGCAAACACCCAACAGGCTTGCAATAGTGTATACTAATTGACAATCATTAGACTTTCACACTCGGAGTATTTATGACAGTTACCCAAGTTTCTGCCCGCAACCTGTTTCGCGCTGCCTATGAAAATCGCTACACCTGGGATGCAGATTTCCCCGGTTATACCGCTGATATCACCTATGAGCATGAGGGTCAGGTGATCCAGGGCCGGGTGAAGTTGGGGCCGGATATGAAGGCGGAGGTCTTGGATGTGGCCGATGATGCGGCCCAGAAGGCGATCCATGGTCAATTGTGGGAAACGGGGATTCATCGGGTGCGCCGGGATTTTGAGGCGGTGCATGGGGAGAATACGTTTACCTATGGGGAGACGCTGGCAACGGGGGCGGTGGAAATCATTATTGGCGGTAAGGGGGAAGGCGATCGCTACGAACTCCACAATAATGTGGTTTCGATGGTGCATCGTCACATCCACGGGGTTGTGGTGACGATCTACACCCACGGTATTCATGAAACGCCGGAGGGTTATCTCTCCCACCGTTATGATTCTGTTTATCATGACCCGAAAACAGGGGAACAGAAGGGGGAAAAGAGTGATTTTGAAGATTCCTATGTTCAGGTGGGCAATTATCAAATTCTGAGTGAGCGGATTGTTGACAATCCAGAAAGTGGCCGGCGCGATCGCTATGCCTTCTCCAATATTCAACTGTTGGGTTAGGTTCTGATTTGCAATCTGCTTAATCCGTAGGGGCGAAAGGGTTTTCGCCCCTACGCTCATTAATGGGATATTTGACCCAAAATTGTTATACCTGTATTAAATTAACACCCCAATAAACTATGGCTGTCGTCACTCAGCAATCCTCAATTACGGTTGAAGACTATCTCAAACAAGAAGAAAAAGCTATTGATAAAAGCGAATGGATTCAAGGAGAAATTATTAAAATGGCGGGTGCTTCGGCTAATCATAATCGGTTAGCGTTAAATTTGAGTCGTTTACTTCCCTTGCAAGGGGGAGAGCAAAATTATGAAATTTTTGTTAGTGATATGAGGTTATGGATTGGGGAAGCTCAGAGCTATGTTTACCCGGATGTGATGGTAATTGCAGGAGAACCTGAATTTACCGATGCTCAACAAATGGCTGTAACCAATCCTTGTTTCATTGCAGAAGTGTTATCCCCTTCTACTGCGGGATTTGATCAGAGTCAAAAATTTACACTCTATCGTTCGATTCCCCAGTTACGAGAGTATTTATTAATTGAACAAAAATCCTATCGAGTCGAACTCTGTAAAAAAGTGGGTGAGCGTCAATGGTTATTGACTGAATTTATGGGCAAGGATGCCATTGTGGAACTGGAAACGGTGAACCTTCAGATTCATCTCTCAGACCTTTACAAACGGGTTAAATTTGATGAATAAACTGGGGAGATTTGGAGGATTTCGGTGTAAAAGAAACCGGGTTTCTGGGAGGGGGTAGGGGGAAAATGAGGAGGTGCAAGAAACCGGGTTTCTGGTTTTTTTATGGGGTGAAATACCTACGAGGGTGTTGCATCGATGGGGAAAATAGTTTATTCCCATTGTTGCAATTCTGATTCAGGTAAGGGTTCAAAAAATGGGTCTGAAAGTTGTCCGGTGAGTAATCCGGGGGTACGGGGTTCGGTGTTGTTGGGGGGAGTAATTACATATTCGATGGCCTGTGGGTTGTCGATGCGTTGGGAAGCTTGGAGGATTTCGATGCCGACGATGTTTTGGTGAGCGTCGAGGTCGAGGATGATGCCGGGGGTTTCTTCGTCGCTTTCTTCAATGTCTACATCTTTCAGGGTAATCCGTAGAACGTCAACTTCAGGATCATATTTGATTTTCATGGTTTTTTCGTTGGTGTGAAAGAAACCGGGTTTCTGGGAGGGGGTAGGGGGAAAATGAGGGGGTGCAAGAAACCCGGTTTCTGGGGTTTTTGGGTTTATTGCGGGGGGGTGTTCATAGATTTTTGGATGCGTTCGATTTGTTTGGGGGCATTGATTTTTTGCCAGAGGGCGATGGATTGATTGAAATAGTCTTGGCTGTTGGGGGTGTCTCCCATGGCTTTATAGGTTAAGGCGATTTGATAATAAGCTTCAGCAAGATCGCACTTGGCATCAATTGTATTTAAGGTTTGAATGGCTTGTCGATGGTTAGACAAGGCAGATATATAATCACCGTGGCTGCGCTTCAATTTAGCTAGTCCTGAGTAAGATTTACCAATGACTTGGAAAAATGTCATGTTTTCTGCTTCATCCATAGCTTTTTTATAGTGAACCTCGGACTTTTCAAAACTATCCATGAAGTAGTAAGCTTCTCCTAAGAAAAAATGTCTATGAACAATTGCCCATGAACTTAACTGATCACCATATTTACAATAGTACAAGTAGTCTTCGTTGATGAAGTAATTGGACTTTTCAAAAATTTTTGATTTAGCATAGCAAGCCGCAAGGACAAAAGATGATTCAATAACATAGAAAAATATTTCTGCTTGTTTTGCCTTCTGATATACTGTTATCAGGTGATCCAGAGCTACTTCTGTTTGACCCAATTCAAAAAAGCATACTCCTTGACTGAAAATAAAAATCAATTCTAGAAGTTGATTATTATTTTCAGTAACTTCATTTAAATTTAGAACTAGCATTGACTGATAACAGTTTTGGTAAATTTCAATAGCCTCTCTAACTTCACCTCTTGCCCATAAATTTTCAGCCAAGTTCAGCAATACAATTATTCGCTTTGCGGTTGGTTGAGTAACCTTCTCAATTAATTTATTTATAGCATCAATAAAGAGAGTATGTAGCCCAAATCTTCGAGCAACTGTACATAATCTTTCGTCACATTTTATCTCTGAATTGATGTAATAATATTCTTTCCATATCGATTGCTTACGCTTTAAAATTGCATCCAAAGCATTTTCATAGTCACTGATTGAAATATAGTGATAGTAGTCTTCAAATGCGCGATTGAAATCTTCTAAGGTTTTAATAATTTGCACAATGTTTTTCCAAAATTTAGCTGCTGTGCGATTAGCTCTTTCCCAATCCTCACTATTTCTCAATCGCTCAATTGCTTGCTCTTTAATTAAAGGATGCAAGCGATACTCACCATCCACACGATCCACTAAAGCCAGATCGCGCAATGTATCAATTGCTTTCTGTGCCTTATTTTGGGGAATATCCCATAGCAAACAAAATAACCCCTCTCGCGGAACCGTCGGCACATCCTGAAACCGAAAGCACCCCATCCGACAGAGCAAATTGTAAGCATTCAGATTAACCTGCTGCAAACGCTCAAACTGTTGAGTGATTAGGTTTTCCATTGCTTGCTCAACAACCAGCCCGTCGGGAGTCTGATGCTCCGCCCAATACCTTTCAATATTGCCTTGATAGTCCTCCACAATCCGCCCCCGCAAAACCCGCATCGCCAAGGCATTCCCGCGATAAGTTCCATGCATTTCTGCCAACACCGCAGCATCAACATTCAAATCTTTCTGTTTAAAATAAGTCCCCCAAGCCTTCACCTTCAAATAATCTAGGCGGTAAAGTTCAATACTGAGATTTTCACTCAGCTGCTCCCGACTCGTGATCAACGTAAAGGACTTTAAGGACGCATCCGATAAAACCCGCAATAACTCCACATACTCACGATGCTCCGAAATCAATCGCCCATGACCATCGAGAGCCGGTTCCAAATTATCCACCAAAACCCCATAGGCCTCTGCTTTGAGCTTGCTGCGAAGGCGATCGCACGATACCGCAAACTCCCGCCCCGGCTCCTCCCCCAACTCCTTCAACTTCGACTCCAACAACCCACTGGCAGACCCCACCGCCTGCTTCTCCTTCGCCACATCAAACCGCACCAACCGCCCCGGAAACTGCGCCGCCAAATACCGCTCCGCCAACACCGTTTTACCCACCCCCCCCGCACCCTGGATCAAAACACAGGTTTTCCCCTCTTGGCGTAATTGATCCAAATGGGCGATCGCACCTTCCCTCCCTACGAAATCTAGATCAAATTCATAACTATTTCCATCTTCTTCTAGAGTTTCTAGATCTTGCTGTGGCTCTTTCAGAAAATCTGGTTTATACCTTCTGACTAAAGTAACTAATGCTAGTTTTCTAGAATGCCCCTTTTCCCCTGGAACTTGCAAAATATCGCAAATGTTCTGTACATACTTCCGTACTGTACCAGGACTAATACGATCATGTTCGACAATTTCCTGATTGCTCTTGCCTTCCATGATGTGGGACAGAACCTCTCGCTGTCGGGGAGTTAGCCTTGCAAAATTCTTAGCAAACTCCTCTGGCTCATTCATTGCCCACTCCTGATACATCGACGCTAGCACTAGTATACTTTCCCCGTGCAAAACGTGTACACCCTACACGTTTGTGTATTGCTGTGTGTACACCAACCGCTGTGATCTTGGCTACATCTGTGTCCTGGCAATTCTAAAACAACCTAGGACACTAGATGTATGGCAGCTTTACCTAGGAGTTCCTATGAAACGTTACCTCCCCGACATCAAAACCATCCTTGAATTTGCCGTGATTTGGACAACCCTCGTGAGCTATTCCACTGTGATCGGTGCGATCGCTGCCCTCTTGATCATCATTTACATCCTCCACCAGCCCAAAACCCGCTAACCCTCACCCCCCACAACGATCATGAATCCGCGATTTCTCACCAGCAAACCCGAATTTTTCCCCGTTCCCATCCCCGGAACCATCACCGCCACCGTCACCCCCAAAACCAAAGGGCGGATTAGCTTCCAAGGCTCCTTTTATCCCGCCCAAATCCACGACCCAACCCACAACGATCCCCTCCCCCCCGGAACCCCCGTCCAGGTAATCGGCCGTATCGGCATCACCCTCCTGATCACCCGCGCCTAGCACCACCCGTAGGGGCGTTGGCGTAAGCCTGCCGGAGGGGCGAAAATTTTTCGCCCCTACAGGTTAAACCTTCGTGGCGCGGTTGGGATTGCGCTCGATTTCTCGCACCTTCTTGCCCCGCCAGGCAAACCGTACCGGCGTACCCGTGAAATCTAATTGCTCCCGGAATTGGCGATCGATATAGCGTTTATAGGACTCATTAAACCGCTTTGGATCATTAACAAATAACGCAATCACCGGCGGAGCCGTACTCACCTGCGTCCCGTAGTAAATTTTGCCCTGCTTGCCTTGGCGCGTCGTCGGGGGCGAATGCCAACGGATCGCCTCCTCCAACACCTCATTGATCACCGCCGTAGTCACCCGCCGTCGGTGCGCCGCCGCCGCCTGATCAATGGCATCAAACACCTTTGTCACCCGTTGACCCGTTTGCGCACTGATAAACAACATTTGCGCCCAATCGAAAAAGTAGAGGCGATCGCGCAAATGTTTTTCATAGTCATAAATGGTATAGGAATCCTTATCCACCGCATCCCATTTATTGACAACAATAATCGCCGAACGACCCTCCTCAATAATCCGATCCGCCAACTTTTGATCCTGCTCCGTCACCCCATCCACAGCATCAATCACCAACAACACCACATCCGCCCGTTTAATCGCCTTAAACGCCCGGTTAATACTGAAAAATTCCGCCCCATATTCGACATTCTTCTTCCGACGAATCCCCGCCGTATCAATGAGCCGGTACTCCTTCCCTTCCCGCTCAATGTGCATATCGATGGTGTCGCGGGTCGTACCAGAAATGGGGCTAACAATCGAGCGATTTTGCCCCGTCATTGCATTGAGCAATGTGGATTTCCCCACATTGGGCCGCCCAACAATGGCCACATTAATTTCATTCCGCTCCGGCAACTCCTCCGCCGTCGGTAACACCGCAATCACGGCATCAAGCAGATCTCCTGTCCCGTTACCATGAATGGCGGAAATCGGGTAGGGTTCCCCTAAATTCAACTCCCAAAACTGCGATGCAAACATGATCCCTTCATCGGGAGATTCACATTTATTCACTGCCAAAAATACCGGCAATTTCTGTTGCCGTAACCAATTGGCCAATTCTTCATCCGCAGGAGTCGGCCCCGCCTGACCATCCACCACCAGGATCGCTGCATTGGCTTCCGCAAGGGCCAGCATCGCCTGCTCCCGGATCATGGGCAAAAATTCCGTATCATCATCAAAGACGATCCCGCCGGTATCAATGACGATGAAATCGCGATCCAACCAAAAGGCCTCCTGATAGGTGCGATCGCGCGTAATCCCCGGCTGATCATGGACGATCGCCTGACGACTCCCCGCCAAACGATTGACAAAAGTAGATTTTCCGACGTTAGGGCGACCAATGATCGCCACGATGGGCAAAGACATAGATTTTGAACAAAAAACAATGATTCGGGTGAAGTACCCTCTCGCCATGCTCAATCAAAGTCGTGCCACAAAGAGGGTCAACACTCTATACTAACGAGTTTTTGGGGGGAATGGGGAACGGGGAACTGGGAACAGGGCGCAAATTTTAAACCTTTCGCCCCTACGCTGGTCTACTTCCCACTTCCTACTCCCTACTTCCCACTTGATAATCCCCCGACTTCCCCCCTGTTTTCGCCAACAAGTGGATATTTTCAATCACCATCCCTTTTTCCAACGCTTTGGCCATGTCGTAGAGGGTTAAGGCTGCGATGCTGACTGCGGTGAGGGCTTCCATTTCTACGCCGGTTTGGCTGGTGGTGGTGATGGTGGCTTGGATTTGTAAGCCGGGTAAAGCCGGATCAGGGGTAATCTCGACGGCGATTTTTTGCAAGGGGAGGGGATGGCAGAGGGGGATGAGGTGGGCGGTTTGTTTGGCGGCCATGATCCCGGCGAGTTTGGCGGTGGTGATTACATCCCCTTTCGGGCTGTTGCCTGCGAGGATGGCTTCTAGGGTTTCGGCTTTCATGCGGATTTGTCCAGCGGCGATCGCCTGCCGATGGGTAATTGCTTTATCGCTCACATCCACCATCGCCACTTCTCCGGCGGCGTTGAGGTGGGTGAGGGATTTTTTTAGAGTCATGGCTTGCGCGGTTCTGTGGGTTGTGCTACATTTAATAACTGTCGCACAAAAGCGCTACGCAAGGGCGTGTAGCTCAGTGGACTAGAGCACGTGGCTACGGACCACGGTGTCAGGGGTTCGAATCCCTTCTCGCCCGTTTGATACCCCCTGCCCCCCTTAAAAAGGGGGGTTTTGGATTTAATCCCCTTTGGAATTTAACCCCCTGATCAAGGGGGTCGGCGCAGCCGGGGGGATCGTGAGCCTCGAAGCGAAGCAGGATCCCCCCTGCCCCCCTTAAAAAGGGGGGTTCAAGAGTACACCCCCTTATTAAGGGGGTCGGCGCAGCCGGGGGGATCCCTAAAGTTGTTCAATCATCCGGGCGGCTTGGGAGCCGTAGCCGCCGCCAAAGAGGTTGAAGTGGTTGAGGATGTGGTAGAGGTTGTAGAGGGGTTTGCGCTGACGATAGCCGGAATCGAGGGGCCAAACGGCCTCATAACCGCTGTAAAAATGAGCCGGGAAACCGCCGAATAGTTCGGTCATCGCAATATCGGCCTCGCGATCGCCCCAATAGGTGGCCGGGTCTAAAATCACCGGCTCCCCCGCCACCGTACAGGCCGCATTCCCTGACCATAAATCCCCATGGAGTAACGAGGGGGACGGTTGCCAATCACTGAGAATATCCCGCACCTTGGCAATCACTTGGCCCGTATCGGGGAAATTGCCCCCCCGCCGTTTTGCCAAACGCAATTGAAAACCAATGCGGTGCTCCGCGAAGAAATCCGCCCAATTGTCTGTCCAATCATTGACTTGAGGGGTAGAGCCGATAGTGTTGTTGCGATCCCAGCCAAATTGACCGGGGCCGCTGGCTCGGTGGAGGGCGGCTAAATCCCGACCCATTTTTTCCCAACTCTGGGACGTTCCCCGGCCAAACGCTAACCATTCCATGACGATATAACTCGATCCCCCCGCAACCCCCACACCTAAGGGTTTAGGGACACGGATCGTTCCCGTGGCGGCCATCTGGTTTAAAGCCAGGGCTTCGGCCTCGAACATTTCGATTTGGGTGGCACTGTTGAGCTTAATAAAGTAGGCGACATTGCCCCCCCGTAGGCAATAGCCCTGATTAATACAGCCACCGCCGACGCTGGTGCGATCGCCAATCTGAAAAGGCTCCCCCGTCCATGTGCTGATTTCTTTGGCAATTTGATCCCACATTCTGCACGCTCCAAACCCATCGCCCCTATCCTAGCGGCCCTAGGGCGGCCTTTAACCGGGGCAGGATGCCTTGATATTTGGCCAAACGGGCGTAATCCTTAGCCGTGGGTTGGGCAATGCGGCTTAAATCGCAGTTATCTTCCATATCGGCAATTTTCACCCGCAGGGCCAGGGGGTTGGCCATCACCCGCTGTAAATAGTCTTCGTAGGCTTCCCCGGCACGTTTGGTAAGGGCATCTAGGGCTTGGGTGATCACCGCCGGAAATCCCGCAGCGGTGAGATCAGCCAAGCTCAGATCGGAATCCTCGATCGCATCGTGCAACACCGCCACAATTTTCGCCTCCTCATCCCCCATCGCCGCCATCACCCGCAGGGGATGGCCAATGTAGGGATGGCCGCCTTTATCCATTTGGCCCTGGTGGGCTTGGTGGGCAAGGGCGATCGCCACATTCAATAACGCCTGTTCAGCCATAACTCAGGATGCGATCGGGGAGAGGGATGCAATGGCGGCTCATCGTGGCGGCAATGCCCCATCAAAAATCGAATTGGCGGGGCTGGCCTCTGGAAAAGCCGGGATCATTTCTTCCGGCTCTGGGGGGGAAGCATCGGAGGGCATCGGCTCCGGGAGGGAAAAGGGATCAGGATCGAGGCGTGCCGGCGGTGGCGAGATGGGGATATCAATTGGGGGGGCCGCTTCAATCTCTAACCCAACATTCATCGTCGGAATGACGGTCATTTCTAAATACTCGCGAATTTCCGCCACCCGCTCAAAGTTCTCCGCCGTACTATACAGTTCAATCGCATACTGAAGCGTATCCACAGCCTCTTGATAGCGGTTCCGGGTTTGGGTGTTAAAAGAGGCGATCGCCTCCCCATTGGCCACCCGCCGCATTGTCAGCGCTTCCTGTCGCGCCTCTAGATAGGCAAGCTCAAATTGAGAAACCCCCAAATTAAAGTAAGCATCGATAAAACTGGGGTCGCGGTCAATGGCGCGGTTATATTGGGCGATCGCCTCCTGATACCGTTCCGCATCCTGATAGGCAATGCCGAGGTTATAGTACATCCGGGCATCGTGGGGCAGAAGTTCTCCAGCGGTTTGGAGGGCGGCGATCGCCTCTTCTGGCCGGCCTGATTCAATTTGCGCCACGCCCAACTGACGGTAGGCATTGGCATTGGTGGGGTCAAGGGCCACAGTCCGCTGAAAGCGATTGGCCGCCGCCCGAAAATTAGCCAATTCCAAATACACTAACCCCAAATTGTACTGAGCTAGAGCATTTTCTGGCTCTAGAGCGGTAGCATTGCCCAAAGCATTGAGGGCTTCTTGCCATTGATTGCGACGGGCATAAATTAAGCCTTGATGGTAATAGGCATCAGCAAATTCCGGTTCAAGGGCGATCGCCCGCTCAAACAAGCCCAACGCCTCATCAGCACTGCCTTGGCGATTGACAATCAGCCCCAGGTTGTAATAAGCCTGAGCATTTTGGTCATCCAAGAGCAGCGATTGGCGATAGGCTTGGCTAGCAGCATCGTAACTGCCCAAACTATCCAACACCAGGGCGAGATTGTAATGGGCGGGGGCAAATTTGGGTTCGAGTAAGATGGCCCGCTCGAAGGGATCTAGGGCCGCCTGGGGCTGACCTTGGCGATAGAAGGCAATGCCCAAATTGTAATAGGCAACCCCTAACATCGGCTCGAGGGTGACAGCCTCTTGATAGCGACTGATGGCATCGTTTAAGCGGTCTTCTTGGAGATAAACATTCCCCAACAGGTAATAGGCCATGCCAATAAAGGGATCGGACTGAATCGCTTGCAATAAGAAAGTTTCGGCCTTAGCTAATTCGAGGTTGTGATAGGCGCTCACCCCCTGTTGAAATGCACTCGCTGCCTCTAAATTTTCGCTGTAGAGGCCATCAATGAGTTGCTTCGTCGCAGAGGGCGCAAGCATTGCGCCCCTACAGAATGACACCCTAGAGGCAGATTGCCTTCGCCCCATTCCCTGACAAGAGTCATTCATTTGTACCTGTTTCGCTGTAGCCATGGGGGCAATCATGCCCCAACCCAATAGAATACCGATGGCCATCGCCCATGGTTTGTGTGGTTGCCCCATGATCTTTTAAGACTCCTGTATGCTCGTTTCAGTTATAACATTGCGGCTTCCTTAAGCCTGCCAAATCACCCAAGACCCCCAAAGGGCAGCGGCGATCGCCAACGCCGTCACCCAGACCGGATAACCGCTACGGGTCTGCCTCCCGCCAGAGCGCAACACATCCACATCCACCCACAGCGTACTCCCCCGCCGCAACCACCCCAACACCGTCACTTTCTGCCCCACAAACTCCACCGGACGGGGGGGGATGGGCCATAAATTCCCCAAAGGGCCAGCTTTGGCAATGAAATGCAATTTCAGCAGTCCCGACGAGGTTTTGAGCATTAAATCCTGCCCCAACCAGTTCCCCAAGCCCCGCCGTCCTAATAAAATCCCCTCTAACTGCACTCCGTAGCTTTTCGGGGGGACGGTTTTGGGATCGCGCATCAAGTCTTCAATGCGGGGGTTTTGGCGAGAAGGACTAATGCGGATATTGGGGAAATAGCCATTAATCCAGAGGATTAAACTGAGGCTAAAGGCGATCAGAATGCAACCATCAAGGAAAGACCGGGCATTGGCCAGCCAGATCAACCGCCAGAGGGGAAACCAATCACTGAGTAGATCCGCACTTACACCGATGATCCACAAAATACTACGGGAAACAATGCCGAAAAATAACCCAGAAAGTACGGCACTTTGCAAAATTGGGAGGGCGCGGTAACTGTTGGCGAATTTTTCGAGGTGTTGTCGCCAGGTTTGGGGCGGGGGGATGACGGTGGGCAGGTCAATTTCTGGCGGGAGGCCCCAATAGTTGGCGTAGCGGTTGAGGAGGTAGAGGCGATCGCCCATCAAGGGATGAGAATTCATCAAGGCCAACCAATGGCGGTAGGGATTCACACATTCCCAAGTTAAAACCTCCGCAAAGGGGGTTTTATCGGGGAGACTGCCTAAACTCAGGGCTTGGCGATGGCCCACGGGCATGAGTAGATCGGCACTTTCCAAGAGCCAGAACGTGCTTTCCTGTTGCTCAATGTGGCGGCTGATGGCCAGGGAAATTTTGAGCAGGGCGCGGCTCATGGCGTTGGGGTTGCCGGTGGCTTCGGCACCAAAGCGATCGCCATAGTAATGCCGTTGGCGGGAAAAATAGAGCAGGGGAACACGCCACAGCCAATAACAGCCATAGCTCAAGGCGGCCAAGCTAGCCGCAGCCATCGTCAGGGCAACACCGAGGCCCTGGCGTAACTGGAGGGGCAATTGCGTCAGAGCGGCAATCCGCTCCTGAAGCCAACTCCCCCCCCAAGCAAAACCTTCATAGAGCAAAAAGGGGAGGTGAAGGAGGGCGATCGCCCCCGACATCATCCCCAAATCCCGATGTACCACCGTGGCCATCTGGGCTGCGAGGATCGCCGCCAATTCTTCATCTTCTAAACAGGTTAACAACCCTTCACTGATGGCCAGGCGCGTTGTCCGGGGCAAATGGCCGTAGGTGAGGATGACGGGAGCAGCAATGGGGAGCCGGAGCAGTTTCGGGAGGGGAATGCGATGATCTTGGGCGAGGCGTTGGAGGAGTTTAGAGCTTTCGGGATATTGGGAGGCGAGGCTATAAATGCCCCAAGTTTGGGCCTTGACCCGTTGTTTTAAAAGCAGATCCAACAACCAAGGGGTAGCCAAAAAAATCACCGCCAAGAGGCTCAAAATCACTGGAGCGGGTTCCGCGTAGAGCCAAGCCGGTGGCGCAAGGCGCAATCCCCACACCATCACCCCTTGAATCAACGCAAAAGTCCATAGCATTGACCAACGGAGCAGGGCAAAAAAGGCGATCGCCGTCCCGATTAACCGTAACGAGAATTTCCAGCGGCGGGGGGGTTTGAGCTTCTTCCAAGTTTTGGCCCGCTCCGCATTGCGCCATTCCCGCCCGGAGACGAATACCGCCGGAGTAGCCTCTGGGGGGGCTGCGTAGGCGATGGGCAGGGGCCGTTGTTCGCGGGCGGATGGGGGGGAGGTTGGGGGAGTGGTGAGGGCGGCGGCGTTGGCTTGACGGAAGCGGCGGGTGAGGTCGGTGAGAGCTTTGGCAGCCCAGGGGTAGCGATCTGGATCTTGGCTGAGGCGTTTGCAGAGATCCAAGGCATCACGGGGGCGATCGCCCTTGGTATAGGCCACAATCAAGGTTTGGTAAGCAGCCGTCAGGAGGGCTGGATCGCAATCATCCCGCACCACCGCCTCTAGATGGGCAATGGCGGCGGGATAATTTTCAGTATCAAAGGCGGCTTGACCGGCTTGGAAACTGGTTTGGGCGGGAGAAGTCATGGTGGTAGCGGAAACCTTGCTCTCAGCTTATCCTAAATCCGTTATTGATAGAAAAATCGCTTCAAGGGGCGATCGCCCTTGTATTTCCCGAAGAAGAGGATCGGCAAAAGCGTTGGCCCTCAAGCCGCCACAGTTTTTGGACGGGGGAGGGACATATCCGGTTCATGTTCATGTTCAACCCGGAACACCGTTGCGTAAAGATTGGCAATGATTTGTTTACCGGATTGGGTCAAATTGAGAAACTTCAAGGCCGTCGGTAAATAAGGGTGAACGGCTTTCCAATAAAAACTAGGGTAATTAGCCCGTAAATCCCCCGGCGTAGCATAGCCTAAAACCTGATTTGTGCCAATCTCTTCAAACTCATAAAACAAGGCGGGAATTTTTTGGAGATAGCGGGGATCACTCAACTGGCCAATTAAATCCGCTGCCCGCACTAACCCCGGATAATTATCGGTATCTTTATGATCTTCATCCGCCGGAACGGGAAAACGAGTTAACTCAATGCTTTCCTTGAGCAATTCTGCATCAATGAGCTTGTGACCCCCAAAGCGTTCCTGGACAAACAGCTTGCCTCGATCTACGTGATAGGGGGCGAGGCTGGCATCACTGGCACCGGGGGGAAGTTCAATCATGGTGTGGTCTAAGCCGGTGGCGTAGAGGTGCTTGAGGGGCTGATCCGGTTGGCATACGCCCTTGACATAGCCAATATCATGGCATAACAGCGCAATGTGAAAATGCAGCCAGTCTTCTGGTGTGGTTCCCCCCTCTTTAATATGCTTTCCTCGGAGAATTTCCTGGCCCACCAAGGTAACAAAAATAGTATGCTCAACATTGTGGTAAAGCGCGTCACTGTTGGCGATGTTTTCCAAGGCCATCCCCGCTCCCCAAGCAATAATTTCCGCGTACTCAGACTTCCATCCCCCATAGGTTCGTTGGTAGCCCTGGGTTAGTTTCTGAACCAAATTGTCAATGAGCAGATTCGTTGCTAAAAACATAGGGATTGCGAGAGGGGAAAGCAGCAAGGTTAACGGCTATTTTACCTTGGAGAATTACCCTCAGGGGTGAATTCATCCAGAAAATTAAGCCTTGTGGATGAATGGAGGCCTTAGTTTCATGATAACCATAAGTAGGAGAGCGCGATCGTGGGTTGGCAGAGATTATTGGTGTTGGGATTAGGGTTGAGTCTGATGTTAGGGGGCTGTCCCCGTCCATCCCTCAATCCAGAGGAAGAGTCAACGCTACCTCGGATGATCACGGTGGAAAATGCCGGTTGGGAAATGCCGGAGACGGAAATTAAAGCCAGCCAGCCGCGACGGGTGGTGTTTGCCCTTAAGGATACCTATGATCCAGAAACGGGGGAACATGGGGATCTCTATCAGGCGCAGGTGTGGGCGGGGGCGGTGGCTGCCGGGGAGGATTTTGGGGTGACGGTGGAGTTGCTACCCAATCAATGTCATACCTGCGCAGAAGATCAAATCCGGGCGATCGCCAATCGCATTGAGGCGGGGGATGTGGATGGTTTGGTGGTGATGGTGACGGATTCGGTGCGGTTGGCTAATGTAATTGAACGGGCGATCGCCCAAGGCATTCCTGTGATTGCCATGGATACCCCCGTTAATAGTGATCAACTGGTGAGCTTTATTGTTTTCGACAATGTGGCGGGGGGTAAGTTAATGGGGGAATGGGTGGTGGAGCAGTTGGGCGGCAAGGGGAATGTGTTGCTTCTTAATGGGGCCTTAGCCCAACAAAATGCCCTCGATCGCCAGCAGGGGTTTCTGATGGGCTTAAACACCGGCAATATCGATATTTTGGAGACCCAAACCGGAGAATGGTCAGAGGAGAAAGCGGAGGAAATCACCACAGATTGGCTCGCTCGGTTTCCCGATGTGGATGCCATTGTGGCGGCCAACTATGCCATGGCCCAAGGGGCGAGTAATGCGGCGGTCAAGGCGGGCCGGCGGGAGGAGATCCTGATCACGGGGTTTGATGCCATGCCTCCGGTGATGGAGGCTCTCAAAGCAGGGGCGATCGATGCCACGATTAACCAAATGCCCGATTTTCAAGCCCGCCTCTCCCTTCAGCTACTCCTGCGCCATCTGGAAAATGGTGAAGATTTCCCCGATCGCATTTTTCTGCCCAGAATCCATCTCATTGATCGCACCAATGTTGAAGATCTGGCCTTGCCGGCGGGAAATTAGGGCATGATCAACCTAGCATGATCAACTAGATAGATTTACTGAATCAACCCCAGTTTGAACAAAGCGTTTTGGCAAAAATTGTGGCATTGGCTCCATCCACGACGGGATTCTCTCCGGCGGCAAATTACCCAACAAATGCTTTTGCTCAGTGGGATTGGGGGGCTGGGGCTGGTGATGGCGATGTCCTTTGCGTTGTTAACCCGCATTGAACAGGCCCAACGGAGTTTAGAACGGGTCAGTAATGAGGCGGCGTTGAGTTTTGACCTGTTTGTTTTGGAGATCCAAAGCGATATCCGCGCCACCAGTGCCTCTTTGGCAACGACCCCCAATGCTTCGGAAATTTTGCGGGGGCTATTGGCCCGCAATCGCTCCCTCTTAGATGTACAACTGATCGCCATCGATGGAACGGTGTTGGCTCAACGCAATCGCGTCGGTCGTCCTCAACCGGATCAGCGGGATCATCCCCTTTTGGATCTGGAGTTAAGCCGGGATCAGGTGGCGATTGGAGATGTGGGGTTTGATGGCCAATTTCCCTATTTGGATTTGGCAGTGCCGGTGATGAATGAGTTGGAGTTGCCCGTGGCGACGCTGTTGGTACGGGTGGCCCTGGATGATCTTTGGAATCAAACGATTAATATCCGGGTGGGACAGCGGGGGTATGTGTATATTACCGATGCTCAAGGGCAGATTATTGCTTTTCGCAATACCCGCTTGCAGGGGCCGGGGTTTGATTTGGTGGCGCAGATTGGGCGATCGCCCCCTGATATTGCCCAAGCGGATGTGAATTTCTATCGTGGCATCGAAGGGGGTTGGATGCTGGCAGCGGGTCGTTCCCTGCGGACGGTGGATTGGTATGTGATTGTCGAGCAGCCCGCGACGGAATTGCTTTGGCCGGTGTTGGTGGGGGCGTTGGTGTGGTTGGGGGCGATCGCCTTCGTCGGCATTTTGGTCTATAACGTCCTGCGGTTTACCCAGGGGCGGATCGTCATGCCCTTGACCCGCCTTACGGAGGGAGTGAGCAACCTCAAACCGGGGCAATGGCATTTGGTGAGTGTGATCCTCACCACCGATGATGAACTGGGAGCCTTAGCGCGGGCGTTTCAGGCCATGGCAACCCAATTACAAAGCTCCTTTACCGCCTTGGCGGATAATAACGCCAAAATGCAAGTTCTCAATGAGGCCCTCAGCCATAGTGAAGAGCAGTTGCGGCAATTCCTCGAAGCGATTCCCGTGGGTTTATTTGTGCTGGATGCCACTGGTACGCCCTACTATGCCAATGAGCGGGCCCAATCCCTCCTGGGGCGTGGTGTTGTGCCTAGCACCACCGTCGCGAAATTACCGGAGGTCTATCATGCCTATGTGATTGGCACAGATCAATTGTATCCCGTGGAGCAGCAGCCCATTTTTCGCGCCCTGCGGGGGGAAGTGAGTCAAATTGATGATTTAGAGGTGGATGATGGCCAGCGGCGCATTCCCTTGGAGGTGTGGGGTACGCCGATTTTTAATGCGAAGGGGGAAATTTTATATGCGATCGCCGCCTTTCAGGATATTAG
Organism: Spirulina sp. CCNP1310; assembly: GCF_034932185.1. Taxonomy (NCBI): domain Bacteria; kingdom Bacillati; phylum Cyanobacteriota; class Cyanophyceae; order Spirulinales; family Spirulinaceae; genus Spirulina; species Spirulina sp. CCNP1310. The sequence goes on from NZ_JAYGHW010000014.1 coordinate 41,615, forward strand.
CGAGCGGCATCGGGTGGAGCAGGAGCGGCGGCAGATTACCCGACAGTTAGCCCAACTCAACCAAGCCTATGAACGGTTTGTGCCGGAGGAATTTTTGCAACTTTTAGGCAAGGCCAGCATTATTGATGTGCAAGTAGGGGATGCGGTGGAGCGGGAAATGTCGGTGTTGTTTGCCGATATTTGTCACTTCACCAGCTTGGCGGAACAACTCACCCCTGAGGAAACCTTTGAGTTAATCAATGGCTTTCTTTCCCGGATGGAGCCGCCCATTACCCGCCATCGCGGTTTTGTGGATAAATATATTGGCGATGAAATTATGGCCCTGTTTCCCCAGGCGGGGGCCGATGATGCGGTACAGGGGGCGATCGCCATGTTGCGCCAACTGGCCCGCTACAACCGCACTCGCAAACAGGAGGGACAAGCAGAAATTGAGATTGGCATTGGCATTAATACCGGCTCGGTGGTGCTGGGAACCGTGGGGGGGCGGCAACGGATGGATAGTACGGTGATGGGGGATACGGTGAACCTCGCTTCTCGCCTCGAACGGCTCACCCGCACCTATGGCGCACCGCTGCTGATCTCCCATCACACCTTTTTACAACTGAACCATCAACACCCCTATCACATTCGCCTCATTGATTATGTACAAGTGAAGGGAAAATTAACCCATGTGGCGGTGTTTGAGGTGTTTGATGCCGATCCCACCCCCCTACGAATGCTCAAGTTGGCCACCCGTCCCCAATTTGAGCAGGGCTTGGTGTTCTACCAATTGCGGGAATGGCAAGCAGCGGTGACGCAATTTCAGCATTGTTTAAGCCAAAATTCTCAGGATCAGGTGGCGGCGATCTATCTCGAACGGGCGAAACAACGGCTGCTCTCGGAGTGATTCCCCCAGCGCTTAAACTGGAATTATCCCCTTTGATTACGTTGCGATGCCCCTTTCCCTTGCCCATCTTGGCCCCCCTGGTACGAATGCGGAAACTGTGGCCATGGTCTATGGCGATCGCCACTTGCGCCAGACGGGAGAAACCTCCCAACTCTGTCCCTATCCCACCATTGCCCAAAGCCTCAAGGCGGTGGCGGCGGGCCAGGTGGATTTGGCGATCGTCCCGGTGGAGAACTCGATTCAAGGGACGGTGGCCATTAGCCTCGATGCCCTCTGGGAATTGGAGGGGTTAGTGATTCAGCAGGCGTTAATTTTGCCCATTCACCATGTGCTGGTTTCCTGCGCCCCCACCTTGGCCGATGTCAAAACCGTTTATTCCCACCCCCAGGCCCTGGCCCAATGTCAGCGGTGGCTCGATGCCCATCTTCCCCAAGCCCAGCAGTTAGCCAGCAACTCCACCACCGAGGCCCTGGTCTATCTCCGGGAAGACCCCACCGCCGGGGCGATCGCCTCCCCCCGTGCCGCCCAGCTTTACCAACTGCCGATCTTGGCCGATGCGATTAACGACTACCCCGACAACTGCACCCGCTTCTGGGTGGTGGGCCGTTGCCCTGGTGTACCGGGGGATCATATTTCCCTCGCCTTTAGTACAGCGGCCAATGTGCCGGGGGCGTTGGTGAAGCCGTTGCAGGTGTTTGCAGAGCGGGGCATTAACCTCAGCCGCATTGAATCCCGCCCCACGAAGCGATCGCTCGGTGAATACCTCTTTTTTATTGACCTCAACGGCAATGCGGGGACGGAATCGGTGCAAATCGCCCTGGAAACCCTACCCCAATATACAGAAGTGCTGAAAATCTTTGGCTGCTATGGCGTTTCGCGCATTTTACCGGAGGAGCTTAATCAGAACTCGGCAGCACATCCTTAAGGGCGGTACGGGCAGCGAGATGGTTACGGGTGGAAACGAGGATTTCCGATTCGCGATTGAGGCGGTCTTCGGTGTTTTGCATTTCTAACAACATCTGCTGTTCCGTAGCGACACCGTAGAGGTTGCTGGCCACCCAATAGGAGAGTTCGCGGGGGGAATTGGGGAGATCATCGGGGAGATCAATCTTTTGCTCCGTCAGCTTGGCGGAAAGATGCACCACATCCTTGAGCAGTTGCTCCACATTTGTCGCCAAGGGCCGCAGATCGGTTTGGGTGGGATGATCTTCAAGCCATTCCACCAGGCCCACCCGATAGGGTTTTTCCCGCACATATTCCAAAACCCGAAACCGTTGCTGCCCAAGGGTGATCACCTTCATGCGGTCATCGTGGAGCCGTTGGAAATGGATAATTTCCGCACAGCAGCCCACGCCGGAGATTTGCCCTTGAATCGGGTCGAACATCAACACCCCAAAGCGGCGATCGCTTTCGAGAATCGTATTCATCATGATCCGATAGCGAAACTCGAAAATATGCAAAGGCAAGGGCCGCCCCGGAAACAGCACAACATCCGGCAGGGGAAACAGGGGCAGTTCTCGCACAGCGATGGAAGAGGATGTCATGACCCAATAATGATGTTTATGAAAATGCCTTACCTACTGTAACGAATTCTCAGGACAAGGCGGGATCTTGGGACGCAAGATCGGCAAAATTGCAAGGAATCTGGGAATTTAAGGTTTAGTTAAGGATTGAATTGCCCAATGGAGACGGGCTTGTAAAGCTAACTCAGTTTCCAACGGCAGGTGATCCCTCAAGATTTGGCGCACGGAACTTTGCCATTGGGGTTGGTTTTGGGCTAAACCCTGGAGGCCGGCGATCGCCCCATAGCGCACCACCCATTCCTCATCCCCCAAAGCCACCATCAAAGCCGCAAAGGCCTGTTTTTGCCCCGCTTCCTGCTCATTGGGGGGCAGCGTTGACCAGTCTAAAAATCCTAAACCCTTGGCCGCCGCCCGCCGTACACTGAGGGCGAAATCCCCCTGGGCCGCCGCCAGTAAATTCTCTAAAGCACGGGGATCGCCAATCTGTGCCAAAGCACGGTTGGCCCAAGCCCGCGCCCCATAATCATAGCCATCAAGGTTCGTTAACAATGGCTCCACCGCCATCGGCCCCAGAGCCACCAACCCCTCCACCGCCGCCACCGCTGCGCCAGGGTTGTTATAGCCCAGAATTTCAATCAATTTCGGAATCGCTGCCGGGTCACGGGCCGCCGCCAATTGGCGCACAGCAGCAATCAGACCCACCGCAGAGGGGGCCGCATCAATGGCAGCAATGAGGGAATTGAGGGCGGTCATGGGGTTTCGTTCACAGCAGGCTATCCATCAACGCCATCACCTGCTCACTCTCCTCGGTTAAATGTAAAGTATCCCTGGCTTGGCGTGTGAGGTGATTTTCCAATAACCCCTTGAGGGCGATTAACTTGAGGCTATTTTCCGCCGGGGTTTGGGCAATGGCTGCGGCTGCTGGGAGGTAATGGGTTGCCCCTAAATCAATGAGGGCGGAACGGCGTAGGGGCAATTGGGGGGCAGAGAGGCCGGCAATGAGGCGATCGCCATACTCTGGGGCTTCTGTGAGTTGATAAAGGGTACGGGCCGCCGCCAATTGAATTTTGGCCACAGGGTGATCTAAAAAGGGCTGAATTTCAGGAATGGCAGCGGTGGCCCCCAAGGTTCCCAGGGCCTCTAAAATCGCCTCATAGGGTTGCACTAAGTGGGGTTTATCGGGGGTAGGCACAGCAGCCGCCACGCCCCCCGCCAGGAAAGCTAGGAGGGCAGGAATTCCATCAGGATCGCCCTGCAACTCTAAAGCCTGGGCCGCCGCTTCCCGCACATAGTAATCGGGGCAGTCGAGGCAACGGAGCAAAGCGGGAACAATGCGTGGATCTGCCAATTTGCCCAAGGCCCGGGCCGCATTGCGCCGCAGGGGATAGCCCCCATCGGGGGAGCGGTCTAGCTGATCATCGAGGGCATCGAGCAAAGCATCAATGGCCGCCGGGTCAGTGCTGCGGTGCTTCCCCAACCACCAGGCCGCATAATAGCGATCGCCCAGATGCTCCCGTTGTTGGAGATTGGCGATCGCTAGCTCAAGGGTATAGGAACCCTGCTCAATCATTGCGGTTTATTCGTCCTCAGCCGGTGCAGCAGGAGCAGGAGCCTCTGCATCCACAGGAGCAATTCTGACAATCTTGCCACCTAATCGGGTAATCCGTTGGAATTCACTGCTCATGCGGCTATAGGGAACCGTCAGTGTCACCGTCCCACTACGACGAATCGCAAACTGTTGGGTACTGGTGCGAGAGTTTTGGCGCAGGCCTTCCACTTCCATCAAGTACATCCGGCTTGCCCCTTCCATTAAGCCATCAGCCCCTAAAGCATTTTGACCATACATAATTCTTCAAGTCCCAATTTAATCAGAGTTTTACAAAATCTGGCATAATGCTGAACGGTAGGCATAAAAGCCTACCTTCAACATTAGATCACTAATCGGAGCGTGCTCTAGGAAACCCAGAGCATCGCTCCTTTTTATTAGGCAGGACGCACACTCAGAATTTTGCCGCCAGAGCGGAGAATTTGCTGAATGCGATCCGAGAGATTTTCGTAGGGAACCAGGTAAGCGGTGGTGCTGCGACGGATCACCGGGCGCAGTTGACGGCCGATCAAGCCAGTCGCTTCCACACGGTACATCCGCGCACTTTGATTGCCAACGCCACCAAAAGCTTTCGCCGGAACCTGATAGGACTCACCGCGACCCGTAGGGCCAGCGATGGTTGCCGATTGGTTCACCGCCAATTGACGATTTAAGCGAGCAGCGGGGCCGCCCACTTGGCCACGGTCATTGTTGGCATAACCCCGGTAAAGGTTGAACATCCGGGTAAAGCCGACGGTGCGGCAACCGGGTTCAACGGAAAAACCAGTAAAGTAAGGGACAACACTATCGCCAAAGCGACGGGCATATTCCTCACTTTCAAAGTAGGAGTCGATCTCGGCATCATAGCCTTGATCTTCTACTAAATTGGTATGGTAAGCCAGTTCCTCTTGATCCAAAGGCGGACGGCCAAGGAGGTGCTTAAAGTTCAACTCTACAAACCGTTGATTGTTATTGGCGTAGAAAAACTTCTCTTTATATAAATCAGACTTGGCCAACGCCCGGATAAAATCGCGGACGCTGATATTGCCCTGCCGCAACAGAGATTCTGCTGAGGTCAACCGCTGCGCTTTCATCACGTAGTCGTTACCGAACACTTGACGATAGGCAGCCTTGAAAACCAGTTGAAGATCTGCTTCTGTCCAATTGGGACGCAGTTCAACATAGCTTCCATCAAAAGCATCAAGACCCAACCGCCCAGCGGCGGCCAAGTTAGAAGCAACTAATGTCGGCATGAATACCTCTCCTTACTACAGCAAATGAATCAATAAAACAATGCCCGGAGAAATTGGCAACTGCTAGCTGTGCGTGCCAACACTCGCCGAATTTTCCGGGCAGACCTTTGAGTTAGAAAACTAGCTCAAAGCGTTGATTGCGTAGTCGAGGTAGGTGTTTGCTTCGTTCGCAGCTTGACCGCTCAAACCATGGCTGGCTTTGATGAATTTGAGGGCTTCAACATACCAACTGGGGGAGAGGTCGAAGGAACGATTGATTTCGTCCAGACCGGCGATCAGGTACTCGTCCATGGGACCGGTACCACCAGCAACCAAGCAGTAGGTCACCATGCGGAGGTAGTGGCCGATGTCACGAGCGCACTTGTCTTTGCCGCGTTGATCCGCTGCATACTGGGGCCCTTGCATTTGGGTGGTGTAGGGGAACCGTTGGTAAACAGCGTTAGCTGCACCGTTGACCAAGTCGCGAGACTTTTGGGTCAGAGCGCGAGCAGCTTCCATGCTGGCTTGGGCGCGCTCAAAGCGACCATTAGCAGCTTGGAGTTCAGTGTTGCCCAAGAAACGGCCTTGGGAATCAGCGGTTGCGATCGCTTCGGTAATAGGGGTTTTCATCGGTCTAGGCTTCTCCTAAATTCTGGATAATTGTTGTCTCGTGCTGTTGGGGAAATTCCCCGAACATTTAGATCTAAAGATCTGAATTGATAAAGCGAGCAAGAAACAGGGGCTTAAGCCACAGCAGCAGCAGCGCGATCAAAGTAGCTGGCCACTTCGGAGATCAGTTGGCTGCAATCGCCAGGGGTGATTCCGTTGGGGTCGTTAGCCAAAGAAATGGCAGCATCTTTCATTTTTTGCACGCCAGCAGCGACGGAAGCACCGGGAACACCCAGAGCTTGGTAGGTTTCGCGCAGACCGTTCAAGCAACGATCTTCGAGAACGCTAGCATCGCCAGCCAAGGTTGCGTAGGTGACATAGCGCAAGATGATTTCCATGTCACGGAGGCAAGCAGCCATGCGACGGTTGGTGTAAGCATTACCACCGGGTTGAATCAGTTGGGGCTGCTCGGCAAAAAGAGCGCGAGCGGCGTTGGTGACAACGGCAGAAGCGTTGCTCGTGATCCGGTTCACCACATCAAGGCGCTTGCTGCCACCGCTAACGATCGCTTGCAGTGCGTCCAGTTGTTCGGTGCTCAAGAATTCACCGCGAGAATCGGCTTGAGAAACAACCCTTGTGAATGCGTCAAACATTGAGTTAATCTCCTAATGTTAATTTTTGTATTGATCACGGTCATCACCCTTAAAGGAGTGATTTGACTGTTTCAAGACTTCCGGTTTCAACCTGTGATTCCGTCGTCAAAATTCACTTTACTCGCTCGATCTGTATTTTGATAACTTTCCGCCAACTTTGTTACAGAATTGTAAAGATTTGATAAGTATAAATACTCATCTCCCGACAATCTGAGAAAGGTGTTGGTGTTTATGAGAAAAGCCATCAATCACTTGGGAGTAGCGTGAATGCTGGTGTTCGGCTCACGGTTTAAACCTTCCGGTTATCTTTATACACTGTGAGTGCAACACTTTACCGTTACATTTTGTTAAGCAAAATTGGGTGATTCTTTTCAGATTGTTGCGGGGCTGATGACCTAGGGATTGGCCCCCTCCCCAGCAATCAGGGCTAAATGGATTAAAGCGTCCCCCTGATTGACCAAAGGTTTTTGGGTGTAACCAATTACCACCCCCTTGTAAGCGCTGCGCACCAGATAAGGCTGTTCCCCAAAGGCATCGGCAATAATGCCCACCACCTGCCGCTTCTGTACCTGCACCCCCAAAGCTACATGGAGCCGGAACAGGCCACTCCGGGACGCTCGCACCCATTTTGTCGTTCTGGCTTCGAGGGAAATTAGGTTTGAGGGGGGATACTCCGGAGAGGGATACATGGCCAAAGCCGCCATCACCCGAAAGATGCCCGCAATGCCCACCTGAATGGCGGTGTCGTTAAATCGCATTGCTTCTCCAGCTTCGTAAAGGAGGACGGGAATCCCCTGTTGGGCGGCGGCTTCCCGCAGGGAACCATCGCGGGTGTTGGCATGGATAATCGCGGGGGGGGCAAAGGCCTGGGCGAGGGTGGCTGTGGTGGGGTCTTCGAGGTTGGCACGAATTTGGGGCCAGTTGATCCGATGGTCTGAGGCGGTGTGGAGGTCGATGCCGTGGGTACTACGTTGAACAATTTCCGCCATGAAGAGATGGGCGAGACGGGAGGCGAGGGAGCCATGGGCAGAACCGGGGAAACTGCGGTTGAGGTCGCGGCGGTCGGGCAGGTAGCGGGATTGCTCGATAAAGCCAAAGATATTGACGATGGGGACGGCGATGATTGTGCCGCGCAGTTGGGTGGGTTGCAGTCTTTGTAGGACTTGTCGAATGATTTCCACCCCATTGAGTTCATCGCCATGGAGGGCGGCACTGAGCCAGAGGGTGGGGCCGGGTTCTGTCCCATGGCGGATCTCGATCGCTAGGGATAGCTCCGTTTGGGTGGGGAGTCGGGCGATGGGGATGGCGAGGCGGTGTTGGCTGTGGGGGGTAAAGGTGAAGGGTTCGGGGGGGGTCAAGGTTGGGGGCTGGGGGTGAGGGGGAGGGTGATCTGGGCTTGGCCGGCCCGATCGCATTGGGCTTGAATCTCCACCGTACCCCCCTGGGGGGCATAGAGGATCCATTGGGCTTTGGCGCTGTCGCTGGTGGTGTCACCCTGGAGACTACTGGGGGAGGAGGGGAAGTGCGATCGCCCCGTTAGTTCTCCCAAACATTGCACCGCATCTCCTTGGATCAGCGTTGCCCCAGAGGGGAGCGTCAGGGTACAGCGACAGCCGCGAGTTTGTTGTTTTTTGCGGGCCTGCTCGGTGATGTAGGTGGGCAGCCAGCCGCTATTTTGGACCACGACTTGAATTTTGTAGTGCTCCCCTCCGAGGGGAATGAGATTGTGATCCTTGAAAACAATCAGGGGAGAAATGAGCAAATGCCACACCAACCATTGGGGGAAAGGGGCAATTTCAGCGGCAAGATCCTGTGGGGGGGGATTGTGCCAACAGTAGAACCGATTCCATCCCCCCAATTCCACTGGCCCCAGTTGGGGATGGTCAAAGGGATACCAATCGATATAGCCCTGGCCTTGGAGGTGGTCATCGCTCCAGGCCAATAATTGCAAGTCATCCTCTAAAGGATGTTGATCAAACCATTGGAGGAAGTGATAGCCCTCAATGCCCACCTGCTGCATCGGACTCCATAACTCCACCGTCCAACTGAATAGCCCCTGCTCCTCATAGGCCCAATCATCACAGGCTCCCGTTACAGGGTCATAACCAGCGGTGCGAAAATCGTGGTACACCGATACCGCCGGATAGCCGGTGATCGCTTCCCCCTTTTCTCCCAAAATTTTTTGACACTCCCCGCGCTAAAGCGACGGGGATTCTTGGTTCATCGACCGGACTTAACCGAGCAGGATTGCTCCAACCCAGCCAGAGGTCTAATCTCCCCAAGCGTATAACTTCCCGTTTGCCCCACG
>NZ_JAYGHW010000015.1:0-40651 GCF_034932185.1 Spirulina sp. CCNP1310
ACGTTTGAAATACAATGTAATTAGCATAACATGACTGGCCCAAAACGGCGACTAAAGTCGCTCGTGTCGTCTTTCATCCCCGCAATAAATTGACGGGGCTTTCAGACTCCCGCACTATTTTCGTAAGATCCCCCCGGCTACGCCGACCCCCTTTTTAAGGGGGTTAAATTCCAAAACCCCCCTTTTTAAGGGGGGCAGGGGGGATCCCGCTTCGCCAACCCCCCTTGTTAAGGGGGGCAGGGGGGGATCCTACCGCCCGTTAACAAGCTTGGGATTGAGGATAAGACGGCATCACCTGCACCACGGGCCAACCCAACGCTTTGATGATTTGCCCCCCTAAGAGGGTAGGATCAAAGGGTTTACACAGGACAGCAGCTAAATTGAGATCTGCATAGTCATGGTAATTATGCACCTTGGCTGTCAGGAAGATGACAGGAATAGAGCAGGTGAGGGGGTGATTGAGCAACGCTCGGCGGGTGGCGGGGCCATCCATATCCGGCATCATCACATCGAGTAGGATCAGATCAGGCAGTTGAGCGATCGCCTTTTCTAGTCCCACCGCTCCCGATGCAGCCGTGGTCACGTGCCAACCCATCATCACCTGAAGGCTTAATTGAGCGATTTCTCGGATATCCGCTTCATCATCAATCACTAAAATTTTTTTAGATTGACTGTTCATAGGTTGTAGATGGTAGAGGGTTTAACCCAAGGAATACAATGATCAGGTTTACAGGGAAATCACAAGCAAGATTGCGTTCCTTTGTACTCAGCAGCAAAAATCACGAGAAACCAACAACCAGGAGCATCCCTGGGGGCTATCATGCAAATATGGCTCGAAGTATAAAAAATATTTGTGAAATTCTTGTGAATGTTTGCAACTTTACGCCATCTTTTCACCATGACTTTTCTAGTGTCGTAATGGTCGCAATTGAGATAACACAATCAACTTTCTCTCTCCTCGTTCTCTAGTGAACGCTAGAAAATGCTCGCCATCCCTAGAGATGATGCAACCTACAGCGGTTACATTAATTGCTAGGCACAGTGAGGGTTGGTATGGTGGAGTTCAGGCCGCTCCCTCAGCAGCAGACTGTGGGAGATGTTATCGGCAACCGCTATATCTTCATTTATATCTTCATTAAATCCACTAAACCCAATACATCTTTTACTTTGTAAGAAATCTTAAAACTGAAAGCCTCACGCTCTCCGTGTTTTTGCGATTTTTTGATTATTTTGACAAGTTTGCTTGAGTATTTGTACGATTTTCGTCATATAGTCCCATGCCAATTTTGCTAAAAAATTGAGGCAGGGCTTGGGCTGGCATCTATCTAAAGGTGGATTTTCGGCATTTTCCCGGAGCCAAGATTTATACCCGATGAATGAAACAATCCAGCGAGTCTCTACGTTAGAAATAGTTAAGCAATTGTCATGATTTGATTAATTGCCCATTGACGTTAACCCCAGAACAATGGTTAATACCCTACCCACCAAAGAAGCTCGCCTTGTCAAGCAAGGTCATCTCAAAAATACGCTCACCCCTTTCCCTGTCCATTATTTCACCACCACGCCACGCCTAACGGTCATGGGTGCGGGGGCCTGGGGGTCGGCTTTGGCAACGGTGGCCAGTCGTAACGCTCATCCTGTGCGGTTGTGGTCTCGCCGGGATGGCGAACCCCTCAGTAGTGCGATCGCTGATGCGGATGTGATTCTTTGTGCGGTCTCCATGAAGGGGGTTCCCAGTGTCATTGCACAGCTTAAAGCCTGCGACATTCCCCCGGAAAAAATTATCCTCACCGCCACGAAGGGCCTCGACCCCAAAACCACCCAAACCCCCTCGCAACTCTGGCAAGCCACCTTCCCCCACAATCCCATTGCGGTGTTATCAGGGCCCAATCTTTCTCAAGAAATTGAACAGGGTTTACCAGCGACAACAGTTGTGGCTAGTCAAGATGAAGCGGCGGCCCAATTGGTGCAATCCATCTTTTCCTCGGAAACTTTCCGGGTTTATCTCAATACGGATCCCCTGGGAACCGAATTGGGGGGAACGCTGAAAAATATTATGGCGATCGCCGCTGGGGTCTGTGATGGCCTCAACCTTGGCACCAATGCCAAAGCGGGCCTCCTCACCCGCGCCCTCCCAGAGATGATCCGCATTGGTACCCACCTCGGAGCCAGTGCAGAAACCTTCTTTGGTCTCTCCGGATTAGGGGATCTCCTCGCCACCTGTAACGGCACATTGTCCCGCAATTACCGGGTGGGCCTGGGTTTAGCCCAAGGGAAAGATTTAAAAACCGTCTTGATGGAATTACAAAGCACCGCCGAAGGGGTAAACACGACGCGGGTATTGGTTGATTTGGCTCACCAACAACAAATTCCCGTCCCCATCGCCCGCCAAGTCTGCCGCCTCCTGGATGGCAAGATCACACCGATGACCGCTGTTCAAGCCCTGATGGAGCGGGAACTGAAGGCAGAATAAGCCAGTTTCTCCAACCAAAGCGATCGCACCCCTTCCCGCCGGAAGGGTTTTTTCTATCCGGTGGTATCCTTGATCTGCCTAGGGGCGAAATTTAAAATTTTGCGCCCCACACCACCTAGAGCTTTACGGGCTTTCATTAAGCGGATTCCAGATCAGTTAGCTGCCCCGATAGGTGCTGTAACTCCAAGGGGAAACCAAGAGGGGAACATGATAATGGGCATTGGGATCGGCAATGCCGAAGGCGATGGGGACGCGATCCAGAAAGGGCGGCTCGGTTTGGGAGAGGCCCTGGCTGTGAAAATAGGCCCCAACGGCAAAGATTAGTTCATATTGGCCCGGCTCCATGGCCTCCCCCGTGAGTAATGGGGCATCGGTGCGGCCATCGCTATTGGTGGTTAAGGTTTTGAGGCAGTGGCGATTGCCCATCGCATCCCGTTTCCACAGTTCGAGGGTCATGGCGGCGGCGGGACAGCCTTGGGCTGTATCTAATACATGGGTGGAGAGGTAGCCAGCCATACCAAAAGGAGAGCAAAGAACAGCCCGATTTTAACAAAAATTGTCGTAGGGGCGAAAAAAGAAAATTTTTTCGCCCCTACCAGATTGGGAAATGGTGATGATTAATACCGCTCTTCTAACCAAATCCGGATCGATTGCTCAGAATCTCCTTCAAAACGTCGCCCAGTGCGGGGATCATAACCCCTGTAAATCATATGACCTTGGGCATCTGTATTTATCCAAATCCGAGGTTCATTGGCTTCAGTTAAGAAATGCACCAAGCTGTGGGCAATGTGACTGAAACCTTGGCGGATATGGCCGAGGAAATAGCCAACATGGGAGGATTTTGTATAGATTTTTTCGAGGTGTTGACGTTTTTGAGTAATGGTAATGTGAGTCATGGTGAAAACCCCCCTTGGTGATTTAATATGGTTGCGGTCTAAATTGAGCAATCAGGCGGGATCGGGGCCCATGGTGATCTTCCTAACCTGTTGAGGCTTGGACGGCTTGCCTCTTTTGTACTTTCCAGCATCGATGCGGAATTGCTATAGTTTCACTCTATCGGGGGGGCCAAGGAACGGCAACGCATAGGATAGATGGTATCTATCGATATTTTCGATAGATGAATGCCACTGTACCAGGCACAGTGGAGGGAAATCTTGATGGAGAAGTCTTTATGGTTGCAAAGGCGTTGCCCCGTTGGCAGGTGGGGACAATTTTGGGGTTGGGGGTGTTGGCGGTGGCCACCTCCTCGGTGATTATTCGCTTGGCCCTTAATGCTGCGCAAACCGAGGGGTTTGGGTTTAGCTTGGTGTTGGCGGTGGTGCGGTTGTTGTTGGCGACGGCGGTGCTGTTGCCGACGGGGCGATCGCTCCTTTCCCAAACTTTACCCCGCCGTGCCTGGGGGTTTGCGATCGCCGCCGGATTTTGCCTTGCCGGCCATTTCGCCACCTGGATCACCTCCCTTTCCTTTACCTCCATTGCCGCTTCTACGGCGTTGGTGACGACTAACCCGGTTTGGGTGGGTTTAATCCTCTGGCTCTGGTTTGGCCAACGGCCAAGCCGGTTAACGATGGTGGGGATTGCGATCGCCCTCACTGGGGGGATGATCATCGCCTTTGCGGGTAGCGGTGGGATCCATGGGGGATCCAATCCGCTGTTGGGGGATGGTTTGGCGTTGTTGGGGGCGATGTTAGCGAGTTTATATTTCCTGTTGGGACGGGAGGCGCAACGGCAGGGGATGGGGTTGGGGGCCTATGGGGCGATCGCCTATGGAGTGGCGGCCCTCGTTTTATTGCCTTTACCTCCCTTGTTGGGGGTTTCCTATCTGGGCTATCCCCCCATTGTCTATGGTTGCATGGTGGCCATGGCCTTAATCCCCCAATTGATCGGCCATACGGTGATCAATTGGTCAGTGATGCAAATTTCCCCCACCCTTGTCACCCTCGCAATTTTATTTGAACCCGTCGCCGCCAGTGTGATGGGTTGGATCGGCTTTGGGGAAGTGCCGGGGTGGCCGGTGGTAGGGGGGGGATTAATTTTATTAATGGGGGTGGCGTTGGCGGTGGTGGGGGAACCCCGGCAACGGGTTTAGATTTCGTCGGGATTAATGCCGAGGGCGCGGAGGCGATCGCTCAACCGTTTTTCCCGCTCCTGGGCAGTATGGAGGGCGGCTTCGGCGGTTTCGGCTCGTTGTCGTTCTTCTTCAGCCCGTTGCCGTTCCCATTCGGCGGGCAAGGGGACTAATTCCCCCTCTGGGGTGAAAAACCGCGCCCATACGGCGGTTTCCCGCAACAGTGTCCCCTCCCATGGCCCCAGCCATAGCCCTAGGGATTGACACCAGAGCCGTCCCTGCTCATTGGTGGGAAGAGGTTCATAGCTGCGGTTGTGGAGATACCAACCTTGGAGGGAGTTGGGATCAAAGGGGTCATAAACAAAATAGTCGGAAGTGTGGAACGTTTCGCTATAGATCACCTTTTTTTCGGCGAGATCCACGGCAGCGGTGGAGGGAGACATCAATTCAACAATCACATCGGGATAACGCCCCCCTTCATCCCAAACAACCCAACCCTGGCGGGGTTTTGTGCCATCTACTCCCAAAACTACAAAGAAATCGGGGCCGCGAAAATCGCGGTTGCGGGCTTGGGTGCGGCTGTAGTAGATGAACATATTGCCGCCAGTGAAATAGTCGTTACGGTTCCCTAGGTGCTGATGCACGGAGTCAATCAGCACATTCATGGCGATGCGGTGACGATTGCTTTCCAAGGGTTCTCCATCATCAAAAATCAAGTCTGTGGGCGGCGGTTCAGGGGCCCAATCTACTTCGTTCCAATGTTCGGTGTCGGTAACAGTGCTGGGCAGCGCAGAACTGGACATAATGATCCTCATGATCCTCAGCAAGGGACATTTTTAGTATAAACGCACGCCATGAAGATCGCTACTGCCTCAACCGGGCGGCAGAGCCGCGCCATGCCCATGCCACGGCGGAGCCATGGCACGAGTGACTAGATTCCGCGTGACTTGGCTCTGCCCAGTCACGCAATCCCGGAGGCTCTGCCTCCAGAGGGCGGCGGAGCCGCCTGATGCCCGTGCCACGGCGGAGCCATGGCACGAGGGGAAAGGGGAATATTAAAAGGGTGCGATCTCCACTACGCCCTCGGATTTGAAGACGACGCGGAATTGGGCTAGGGGTTCGGAGGGGATGACTGTGCCGAGCGATCGCCCAATCCCTGCTGCTTCTAAATTCAGTAATTCTGGCAAGGGGGTATCGGCTTCGAGTTGGAAACCGGCATTATTTTGGGCTTCATAATCGCCAATTTCTCCCGTTTCCGTGACGGCTACCCGGAAAATCAAATCATTGCCAAAGGTGTTACTTTCCTCATCCCAAGCAGCTTCGAGGGTGTTTTGTAGTTGGTCTTGGAGTTCCGTCAGACTGTCGGGGTCATCAATCACATTGGTAAATTCTGGCCGACCCTGATAGCCTTCCCAGGGATTGATCTGTAAAACGCCATTGCGGGTAAACACCACTTTAAAATCGGTAATCGCTTCTCGATTGGCGATCGCCGCTTGGGTGGGGGCAAATTGCAAATCTGGTAAAGGCGTGCGCTCTTCAGCACTTTCGGGGGTGTTTTCAATGGCCTGATAGGCAACAATGGAGCCGTCAATGGTGGCGGAAATCCGGAATGCTAAATCTTCTGTGGCCTGATCGCGATCCTGCCAAGCATTGCTAATTTCCCGGAAGAGATAGCGTTGAATGAAATTAATTTCCGTCGGATCGGTAATCAATTCTGCTTCCGTGAGCAGCGTTTCCAGTTCAGCAGCGGAAAGGGTCGGTGTATCGCTGGGATCATCACTATCCGGGGTTTCTGCCTCCTCCTCCTCCGTTTGCGCCGTGGGATCGCCGCGCAATTCTTGGGGTTCCTCCACCTCCGGCACAGGCACAAAGAATAGGAGGGCAGCGGCGATCGCCAACGTCCCCAACCCCGTCACCACCGGCATTGCCCGTTGATGTTGCGGCACATCTGCCACCCGATAACGACGGCTCACGGGGGTAAGGTTGAGGGTAATATCCGGCAGCGTGCGGTTATCGGTACATAACTGATCGATGGCATCCACCAGATCAAACAGTTCGAGGGTATTAAGCTCCACTTCCACGGTTTCCCCTGTGGGGGTTTGGGTCGAAAGGAGATGGCGATCGGCCCCAGGGCCGGCGGTGAGTTTCACCAAGGTTTCCCCCGTAGTATTGGGGTGATCAATACCACTTAACACCCCTTGGACATAGGCACTCACCCCCAGCACCAAACCATCTAAAAACTCCCGGCCACCACTGAGGAAATGCTCACCATTGTTGAAATGACATTCTACATTGGTGACAATCGCCATTAAGGGGCGGGTATTGCCCGCCAAATCCGTATCATTGGGGTTAAAGCCTTCCAACTCAAGGCGGACATTGGGTAAATTGTACTGACGCTTAATATTCATACTCCTAAACTTCTCCGTCAAATAAACTTACCCAAAGCCGTTGCCCCCCAGCGGCTCCGGTGCAAAAGAGCAGTTGGGTGAGGAGGGCGATCGCCAACTGATTGAGGCGGTCTTCTGCCTCCAAATAATCAGCAACCTTAGCGCGGCGGGGGTTCATGCGACTGCGGAAATGGGTGCGGAAGCGATCGAGATATTCCGAGAGGCGAAAATGCTGATCCACCGGCAACCCCTTGGCTTGAATATCCTGATGGGCGCTGAGGAGTTGACGAATTAACATCGTCAATTGCCGAGCGCGATAGCTAATAATAATCACCAGAGCCTTGGCCTGGGGGATATTGAGGGTGTTGCGGGTGTAGGAGCGTCGCCAGGGGTTGGTACAGCGTAATCGCCAGAGAGTGACGCGGTTATCAATCACGCTATGTAGCTCTAAATCTTGAGCAGTACTGAGCATATATTCTGACCCCCCCAGTTCCAACGCTTCCAGGGCCAGCAACAGCAAATCGATCCGCTGTTGCATCCGGGGCGAGCAGGTATCAAGGTTAGGAATATCGGGGAGCGTGTCCAAAATTAACGGTTTTGGACGGGGCGGTAGACGATAATCCGGGGAGAGACTGGCAGATTGACTCATGCTGAAGGGGTTGCTCAACAGGGTTAGGAGGGAAAGGGCGGGAAAAGGGAAATGGAAATAGGTCAGGGCGATCGCACTGATCAGGCAGCCTTTTCAGTGTACTATCTTTTCACTTTGGACAAATCATCATGCTACGGGACGGCGCAACCTCCATGGATATTAAATCACTCATCCGCGACATTCCTGATTTTCCCAAACCGGGAATCCTCTTCCGGGATATTACGACATTATTGCGGGATCCTCAGGGGTTAAAGCATACAATTCAGGCCCTCGCCAATGGTTGTCAGGGGGCCAATTTTCAGCCGGATTTAATTATCGGCATGGAGTCACGGGGGTTTATTTTTGGCCCTAGCCTCGCCTGTGAACTGGGGGCGGGGTTTGTGCCGGTGCGGAAACCCGGTAAGCTTCCGGCGGCGGTGTATAGTGCGGCATATGAATTGGAATACGGGAGCGATCGCCTCGAAATGCATCAAGATGCGATCGCCCCCGGTCAACGGGTGTTAATTGTTGATGATTTAATTGCTACCGGCGGCACAGCCCAAGCCGCAGCCCAGTTGGTGCAACAGGGGGGCGGGCAACTGGTGGGCTTTGCTTTTATCATTGAGCTACTGTTTTTAAAGGGCCGTGAACAATTAGGGGATGTCCCGGTGATTAGCCTCGTCCAATATTAAGGAGTTTGTCGGTAATCGTGAATGTAATCCCAAAAGCGACCAGGGGCGATCGCCCCTCCTTGGGCCAACGCCTGCAAGGATTTTTCACCAGTGAGACGTTTCTGTATATCCTCAAACGCTTGGCCCAAGCCTTGTTAACGCTCCTGCTCACGTCAGCTTTGAGCTTTATTATCATCCAACTGGCCCCCGGCAACTACCTGGATACATTGCGGGAAAATCCCAGCATTTCCGAAGACACCATTGAAGCCTACCGCCAGCAATTTGGCTTAGATCAGCCCCCGATCATCCAATACTGGCGTTGGTTGGTGGCCGTTGTCACCCAGTTTGATTTTGGGGAAAGCTTCGTTTATAACCGCTCGGTTACAGAGTTAATTATTGAACGGATGCAAGCCACCCTGTTACTTTCCTTGGCTTCAATCCTGATCACTTGGGCCATTGCCCTGCCTTTGGGGATTTGGGGCGCAGTGCAGCAAAATCAATGGAGCGATCGCATTCTCCGGGTATGTAGCTACATCGGCCAAGGCTTCCCCAGTTTCATCACCGCCCTACTGTTACTGATTTTGGCTCAAAACACCGCCCCCTTCTTTCCCATCGGCGGCATGACCAGCATCGCCCATGATACATTCCCCCCCCTGGTGAAACTCATCGATATTGGCTGGCACATGATCCTCCCCACCCTCGCCCTCAGTGTCACCAGCTTTGCAGGGTTACAGCGGCTCACCCGGGGGGCGATGCTTGATGTGTTGCGCCAGGACTATATCCAAACCGCCCGCGCCAAAGGTTTACCCGAAAATCGGGTGATCTACGTCCATGCCCTCCGCAACGCCATCAACCCCCTGATCACGATCTTGGGCTTTGAATTTGCCAGCCTGCTCAGTGGCTCGTTTATTGCCGAAGTGTTTTTTAACTGGCCTGGTTTGGGGCAACTGATCCTCCGGGCAGTGATGACCCAAGATCTTTATCTCGTCATGGCCAGCCTGATGATGGGGGCCGCCATGCTGATCATCGGTAACTTATTGGCGGATCTGCTGCTTCAGGCCGTTGATCCTCGGATTCGGTTGAGTGATTTGAAATAATCCCCCGGCAAAAATTCGGGACGTTCTTGGTTAGAATGAATCTCGATCCCTATCGCGAGTTTAGTGGAGATGCGAATCCTAGCCCTCGTTCCCGGTGGAATTGGCGACCAATTTTTATTCTTTCCCACCCTGGCCACTCTCAAGCAAGCCTATCCCCACGCGGAAATCGATGTGCTGGTAGAACCCCGGTCTAAATCCGCTTACCGGGTCTGCCCCTCGGTACATGATGTTCTGCTGTTTGACTATAAGGGCCGCAATGGTTTGGCGGATTATTTGAATTTGTTGGGTATTGTGCGCGATCGCGAATATGATGCCGCCCTCGCCCTAGGGCAACGGTGGGCTGTGGGCTTACTGTTGTGGCTCAATGGCATTCCCAAACGGGTGGGCTACCACAGTAATCAAGCGTGGTTCCTCACCGATACCGTCCCCCTCAAAACTGAGCAATACGCCGCACCCATGTATCACGATCTCGTCAGCGGGTTCGGTATTGCCCAACCTTGCCCCCCGATGGCGGTGGCGGTTCCCAAGGCAGATATTGACTGGGCAGAAATGCAGCAGCAATATTTAGGGATCAAGGATACGGGCTATGTGCTGATCCATGGTGGTTCTAGTCAATTGGCTTTAACGAAGGGGATTAATAAAATTTATCCCGTCCAAAAATGGCTCCAGGTGGTCAAAGACCTCCAAACCAAACAGCCAAATGTGCCGATTGTGCTGCTCCAAGGCCCTGATGATGGGGCTTGGGTGCAGGAAATGATGAATGGGGCGGCGGATCTCAAGGTAGTTTCCCCGCCGGATATTGGCAAGTTGGCGGCTTGGATTGCGGGGGCTAACCTGATGCTCTGTACTGATAGTGCGCCGATGCACCTCTCCATTGCAGTGGGAACCTATACCATTGCCCTGTTTGGCCCCACTCAGGCGACGAAGTTAATCCCCCCTGGTAATGACAAGGTGGTGGGGATTCAATCCCCCAGTGGGGCGATCGCTGATATTGCGCCGATCACCATTCTGGAGCAGATTTGGCGTGGCTAGGCCGGCGGTGTTTGTAGATCGGGATGGGGTGCTGAATGTTGAGCGGGGTTATCTCTACCACGTTGAGGATCTTGACCTTATCCCTGGTGTGGCCCAGGCGGTGCGCCATCTCAATGATTTGGGCGTTTTCTGCTGTTTGGTATCTAACCAAGCGGGCCCGGCCCGGGGCTATTTTCCGGTGGATCATGTGGAAGCGCTCCACCACCGGCTCATTGATCGTTTAGACAGTGAAGCGGGGGCGTTTCTCGATGCCCTCTATTATTGTCCCTATCTCAGTCCGCCGGAAGGGGGGATTACGCCGGAATTTGCCCAATGGGGGACATGGCGCAAACCGAATACGGGGATGTTAGTGGCGGCAGCCTGGGATCATGATCTGGATTTAAGCCGCAGTTTTATGGTGGGGGATAAGGCGACGGATATTGATTTGGCTCGCAATGCGGGGGTACGGGGAATTTTGGTACAAACGGGCTACGGTGAGCAGGTGTTAGCAGGAACCTATCAACACCATGCCCAGCCGGATTATATTGCCCGGGATTTGGCGGCGGCGGTGGATTGGCTACTGCCGTTTTTTAAAGTTTGATGTAGGGGGCGAAAAATCTTTGTGCCTCCGGCAGGCTTACGCCAATGCCCCCAAGCCACTTAATTTGCCCTCACCCTCAATCCCTCTCCCAAGTCGGGAGATGGACTTTGAATATTTTATAGCCATTGCTGAAGCTATGCGTTACAGAGATCCCCCTCAATCCCCCTTTAAAAGGGGGAGGTCGAGTTCTCATGGGTCACGAAAACGCTATAAATCTTGTTTAAAATTCCCAATCTTGGGGTTTGCCCTCCTCCGGTGGGGGTGGGGTGATGATCCGGTAGTCGGCATCGTAGACCCCATCTTTTTGTTGCGGTTTGGGGGGTTCTGAGGGTTCTGGTTTGGGCGGGTTGCGGGGTGTAGATCGCCCTTGCTCTTGCTGATCCACCGCCCGCGCTGGCCGGGGATTGGTGGGCTGCTCCGGTGGCGATTCAATATCCCACTCATCGGTATCATCCTCCCGCTCCCAATTTTCCCCAACGGGCGTATCCCAATCCTCTGGGCGGCGGCGGGGTTTGGGGCGGGGCTGGGGTTCGCGGTAGCGGGGGGCGATGGGGGGTTCTTTGGGGCGGGGGAGGGGGCGATAGTTGAGGCCCTGGAGGAGGAGGCTGAGGAGGAGGCCTGTGGCTAGGGCGATGAACAGCCAAATCCCTAAGGGAAAAGGGATTGTGGCATTGCCAAAGAGGATTAGCGGCAGCGTGGGCGACCAATTTTGGACAATGGCGATCGCCCCCAATCCCAACATCAACAAAACGACACCAATCCCCATCGCTTTCCTCATCCGTTCAACATAAACCTACTCTAATTCCCCATGGCCCTGCCACCGTCGCAGCGGCACACAATCTAACCCCAATTGATCCAAGGCGCGGGCTACGACAAAATCCACCAGATCGGTAATGGTTTGGGGGGCATGATACCAAGCGGGGATCGCCGGGACAATCCGCGCCCCCGCTTCCGCTAGGGCGGTTAAATTGCGCAGATGGATCAGGCTCAAAGGCGTTTCCCTCGGCACGACAATTAAGGGGCGGCCCTCCTTGAGTTGTACATCCGCTGCCCTTTCCAACAGATCAGAACTTAACCCTTGGGCAATTTTCGCTACGGTACTCATGCTACAGGGCATGACGATCATGCCTTGGGTACGGAAAGAGCCGCTGGCGATCGCCGCCCCCACATCCCCCCAACGGTGACAGCGCAAAATTCCCCCCTTGGGAACATCCGCCTGTTGCCGCCAAAATTCCCCCTGGGCCTCCGGTTCTGGGGGAACCCTTGTGCCATTTTCTGCTTGCCAAACGAGGAAGGAAGCCTTAGAAGCCACCAAATCCACGGTATAACCAGCGATCAGCAAATGCCGCACCGCCCGCACCGCATAGATCAGCCCACTGGCCCCACTCACGCCCAAAATTAACGGTTCGCTCATTTAACCCTGATCCACAAATTTTTTAATCTCACCATAAACACGATAAAAGCTGCCTTGGGCCGATTCCCGCAGTTCTGTGACGATGTATTGCGCCCCTTCTTCGCGCAAATTGCGAGGAAACTGCACATTCCAATCCGGCTGATAACCGGGGGAAACCACCCGCACCCGCAACTTACCTGCCTCCTGAATACAGCGTAACAGAATCCCTGTTCCCGCTTCTGTGGTGGTTTGGAGGGCGGTGGAAACGGCAATGCCCGCTGTTTTCGGTGCTTTAAATTCTTGGGTTTTGGGTAAATTGCCGGATTTGGCCGCCAAAATTGCCGCCTCACTGACATCTAAACAGGCGAGATAACCGTTGGTGGTGACAATATAGAGCCGCTCCTGATGCCACTGCATCGAGAGAGCCGAGCCGCAACCCGTCCCCAATTTCCACAACCGTTCCCCCGCTCCATTAAAGCAGTACACCGAAGAATGGCTATCCCCCGCAAACACATAGCGGCCATCCTGGGCTGTTGCACAGGAATACACCGCTGCATCACAGCGATAGGTCTGCAAACTTTCCCCGGTTTTGCGCCAAGCATAGATCAATTTTGCCGATGTTCCCCCGTAGATGGTTGCCGCTTCTTGCCAGCCGAAGAGAATACTCCCCTTCGTGTCTTGATGCCACTGGACGCGCCCTTCCTGGATGTCATAGCAGGTTACGCCGTTGCTATGGCCGTGATAAACCGAGGTGCGATCGCACCGCACCATCCAGCCCCCTTTCCCCGTGGATAGCCTTGTCCAATGGAATTCATCCTCAGGATGAAAAAGGGCAACTTGACCATTGCCATCGGAAACCGCTAACAAACCATCGGCAATATCGAGCCAATAGATATCGACATTTTCCTCAATTTCATAGGCCAAATGGGGAACTTTACCGGAGATGTCGTAAACATTGCCATCATCGCAACCGGCATAGAACCAAATATCATCGGCCACTAAACATTTCACCCCCTCCGGGAGTTGAAACTGATTAAACACCTGCCCTTGAAAATCAAGGGCAAACACTTGCCCCCGTTGATTGCCTACCCAACAGGCTTGATCATTGATAAAAATGCCAAAGGCGATCGCCCCAGAATTAAACTGCCACAAAATGGGGGCAGACTGAGCTTTTGACCGTTGGCTTGTGGTGTCGCGGCGGGTGAGGGGGCGTTTTTGGCGTTCCCCCATGACGGCGGGAGCATAGCCTTTTTTGAGTTTTTCTTTAACTTTTTTATCTGCCTCTGCTTTGGCTTTTTCTGCTGTGGGATAACTACTGGTTTTGGACTGACCCGGATCGCCAATGCGCCCGTAGCGAATCGTTACTTCTGTGCCAGCGATCGCCACCTCATAAAACTTATGGGCCGCGCCTTCTGCCTCAGAAAGTTCGAGATAAATCTTTTCGTCACTCATCATTTTATTGAAATAAACAATCGCCTTTTTCAAACTCAAAGATAACGAATAAAGTCGTGATAAAAAACCGTTCCTAGTGAGGACTTTATTCCTCTCTCCCACAATGGGTTAACCAGATCCCCGCCGTCGTCGGCCTCGGCTGGGTCGGCTCGTAGATACATCATATTCTAACGCTGCACCAATGGCATAAAGCACCCCGCAAAACACATAGAATACATCCATTAATCCCCCACTTTCATAGTTTCCTGGTAAAGAAAGCGCCACATACAGGGATAAATCCGCTACATATTTGGATAAAGCCGCCGCCGCAATCATCCGCCAAGAAATGGAAAATCGTCCTCCCCAAAAAGCCAATAGTAAAGTTGAACCGATGATCAGGAGGGCAACATCGGCAATGGAATAAAACATATTGACAGGGAATGCAAATATACTCAGAAAGTTGTCCAAAGAAACGAGCCATGAGGCTGCCTCAATAACCGTTTCATCATCTACATTGGGTTTGAGACTGGCAAAGTATTTGACTGCAACGGCTAGAATAGTGCCAAAGATCGCGATACATCCAATAATCAACCATTGTTTTGGCTCTAAATTTAAGCGTCGGGGTAGTACTGCTAAGATCATCCCCCAACCGACGCAAATACTAAAAATAATGTAAAACAGATCAGCGGGGGAAATATCCGGATCAAGACCAAAGTACAGTTCCCAAATGCCAAATAAGCAGTTTGCCAGGGCATAGGAAGCAAGGCCTAGGCCAATAAAAAACCAGACATCTCGACCGCTGGCAATCTGGGGGCTTTTCCAATTGCGATAACAAAGCCAAGCGGCTAAACAAAAGGGTAGGGTTTCGAGGAGATAGGTGGTGAGTAAGTACCACAAAGGACTATCTTCACCGGGGACGGTGATACTGAAGAGGGAAAAAAACCAGAAGGTAAAGACAGACCAGATAATTCCACCTAAAACGATGTTTTGGGCGGTGAGTAATGTGGCTATGGAGGGGAGCTTGGTTGGGGATTTCGCCATAGGAACGATGGAAAATTAAGGGTTGTTTCCAAGATATAGCAAATTATGAGCTTTGAATGACGATCCATAGCTTCTGGTTCTACAATGGTCATGCTTTGATTACGGCAAGTGGCGATATTTTTCTAGAAATTGCTCAATTTCCCCTTGATGCTCGCAGTGAAAGCCGGTTGCGATCGCGGCATCGAGATCAATGGTGATGAGGGGAAGGGTGCGATCGCACTCCGGTTTTATGCCCAAACTGACCACTGCCCAGAGTAAACTCCGCCCCACATCGAGGATCGTTTTCATGAGGGTTTCCTGATTCCCCGGTACGCCGGTTTCATCCACTGGTTTGAGGCTGACCCAGATCCCCTGAATACCTAAATGAATACGGGCAAGCCAGAGGGCGCGGGGGAGATGGCTGGGGGAGGTGAGCAATTGCACATGGCGAGATCCCCAACGGTGGAGGATGGGGGTGCTGTAGTAGAAGTTTTCAAACGTGCTGCGGGCGCAGGTTTCCAACCAAATGCGATCGCTCAAACTCCCTTCCCGTGCAAAGACCAAAAAGGTACAGGGGGGCGGGGAACCGCTGGAGATTAAGATCCGCTGCTCAGGATTAACCTTAGCCTGCTGCGCCGCTACCATTTCCCGACGAATACTTCCCCCCAAAACCAGAACGGTATCCATGGGCTGGTTTGCGCCTTGGATTAACCGGAGGCTGAGGGCGAGGCTGAACGTGAGGAGGAGGCCAAGGAGGAGGTAGCGGAGCGATTGCCACGAACATTTCAACACCATTGCCCCCCTTTAATGATAAGAATGATAAGTTTTGCTCGCCCTAGGGTTAAACAGATCCTAACGCTGTCGTCCCCCCCATTGGCGAGGCCGTGGCAAAATAGAAACCAGACAAAATGTTAAAAAACATTTAAAAACATTACAGGAGGCCGACTATGGTTGCACTGGCCGATCAAGCCCAAAAACGCCTAACCATTCAAACCGCTGAGATTGCCCCCGATACGACGGTGATTCGTTCCCTGGATTGGGAGCGCGATCGCTTTGATATTGAATTCGGCTTGCAAAACGGCACGACCTATAACGGCTATATCATCCAGGGCGACCAATTGGCGATCGTCGATACCTCCCATCGTAAGTTTGAACAACTGTATCTCGATGCCCTCAAGGGGAAAATTGACCCCGCCCAAATTAACTACATCGTGATCAGCCACACGGAGCCGGATCATAGCGGCTTGGTGAAGGATGTTCTCGCCTTGGCTCCTGAGGCGATCGTCGTTGGCTCCAAAGTGGCGATCCAATTCCTCGAAGGCTTTATCCATCAAAAATTCCAGCGGCAAGTGGTGAAAAGTGGCGATAAGCTCGATCTGGGCAAAGGCCACGTTTTGGAATTCGTCAACGCCCCTAACCTCCATTGGCCCGATACGATCCTCACCTACGATTGGGGAACGCAGATCCTCTATACCTGCGATGTGTTTGGGATGCATTATTGCTCTGATGATCTGTTTGATCGCCATTTAGGGGCGATCGCTCCCGATTATCGTTTTTACTACGATTGCCTGATGGGGCCGAACGCTCGCTCGGTTTTGGCCGCATTGAAACGGATGGAAGCGTTAGGGGAAGTGGCGATGGTGGCCAATGGCCATGGCCCCCTGTTGCGCCATAATACCCATGAACTGATTGAGCGTTACCGCACCTGGAGCCAAGAGCAGACGAAAGGGGAAACCGTTGTGGGGGTGTTTTATACCTCCGGCTATGGGGATAGCGATCGCCTCTCCCAAGCCCTGGCCCATGGGATTACCAAAACCGGCGTAGCGGTGGAAATGATGGATTTGGTAGGGGCGGATCAGCAGGAGGTTCGGGAACTCGCCGAACGGGCCGCCGGGTTGGTGATTGGGATGCCCCCCACCAGCGGCGACAATGCCACGGAAACCGCCACCAGTTTAAGCACGATCTTGGCCTCTACCAGTGATAAACAGGTGGTGGGTTTATTTGAATCCTACGGCGGCAATGATGAACCCATTGATCCGCTGCTGACCAAATTCCGTAATCTCGGCGTGAGCGTCGCCTTCCCCAGTATCCGCATTAAAGCCAACCCCGATGAAAGTCTGTATCAACTCTGCGATGAGGCCGGAACAGACTTAGGGCAACTGCTGAACCGGGAGAAAAATATTAAAAAGCGGAAATCCTTAGATAGTGATTTGGATAAAGCCATCGGCCGGATCAGTGGCGGCCTCTATATCATCACCGCCCGAAAAGGCGAGGTGAACGGGGCAATGTTGGCCTCCTGGGTGAGTCAAGCCAGCTTTGAACCCCTGGGGCTATCCATTGCCGTTGCCAAGGATCGGGCCATTGAATCCCTAATGCAGGTAGGCGATCGCTTCGTCCTCAACATCCTCGAAGAGGGCAACTACCAACACCTCATGAAACACTTCCTCAAACGCTTCAAACCGGGACAAGACCGCTTTGAAGGGGTAGAAACCCGCCAAGCCAGCAACGGCGCACCCATCCTAGCGGAAGCCCTCGCTTATTTAGAATGTGAGGTGGTGAGCCGGATGGATGTGCCGGATCATTGGATCGTGTATAGCGAAGTCCAAGACGGTCGCGTCGCCAAAACCGACAGCCTCACCGCCGTTCACCACCGCAAAGTCGGCAATTATTACTAACCCCAGGCCGCAGAGCCGCCACCAGCCCGTGCCACGGCAGAGCCATGGCACGAGGAAAGCCCCCCTTTTTAAGGGGGGTTGGGGGGATCTTCCCCCATCACCAACCCTAATGGCGGGCAATGCCCGCCCCACTTCCCACTCCCCACTCCCCACTCCCCACTTCCCACTTCCCATGACCTCCGAACTCACCCCCATCATCCAATCCCTCGGCATTCCCCAAGCCCAACGCCATATTTTCCTCTGCACCGACCCCACCAAACCCAAATGCTGCCCCGTTGTGGAAAGCCTCACCGCCTGGGCATACCTCAAAGGTCGGTTAAAGGAATTGGGGTTAGATCGCCCCCAAGCAGGCAAACCCGGCTGCATCCTGCGCAGTAAGGCAGATTGTCTGCGGATCTGTGCTCAGGGGCCGATTCTGCTCATCTATCCCGATGGGGTGTGGTATCGCCAAGCCACGCCCCCCGTGATTGAGGAAATTATTCAACGCCATTTGCTGAAAGGGGAAGTGGTGGAAGAATACGTTATTTGTACTCATCCACTCACGGAGTCTGAGTTGAGGGCGGAAATTGTGCCGTGATTGTCGTGTTCGGCAACAAGCAAGACATAATAGGCAATAGGGGGTTTTTATCGCGACTCTAGTCGGGGCGATCCGCCTTAGCGTACCTATCGCCCTATCCCCATCGATATTGTGATTCTGCGCCTCATGCCATGAAAGAACTGAAACCTACCCGCAAAACTAGACTTTTACTCATCGACGATGATCCGAATTTAATTCTTTTGGTCAAAGATTATTTAGAATTTCGTGGCTATGAGGTGATCACCGCCGATAACGGCAAAACCGCCCTCGATATCCTCGAAGATGCCGATCCCGACATGATTATCTGCGATATCATGATGCCGGAAATGGACGGCTATACCTTTGTGGAAAATGTCCGCAATAATGTCAAAACGCGCTGGATTCCCTTTCTTTTCCTCTCGGCAAAAGGCCAAAGCCAAGACCGGGTAAAAGGTTTAAGTAAAGGGGCGGATGTTTATATGGTGAAACCCTTTGAGCCGGAGGAATTAGTGGCGCAGGTGGAATCATCCCTGAAGCAGGCCGATCGCCTCCTTCAGCATTCTCGCGGCGCAGATGTGGCCCCGATTATTCAGGTTCCTGATGATGTCACCCTCACACCTAAAGAGTTAGAAGTGGTGCAGATGGTGGCCCAAGGAATGTCCAACCGGGAGGTGGCGATTAACCTTAAGGTGAGTCAGCGCACGGTGGAAAGTCATGTTTCCAATATGCTCAATAAAACAAACCTGAGTAATCGCACGGAATTGGCACGGTGGGCGATTGAAAGTCGCAATGCGTAGGGGGTTGTGTTTAAAAATCGCAGGTTGCGAGTAGGGGCGAAAAATTTTTCGCCCCCACAGGATGACTACGAACGGGCAATAACCCCCTGATCAAAAATTTCGCCATTGGGGCCAATGCCCCGAATCACCAAATCATCGGGGTAAATTTCTATCGCCCCAAAACCCAGGCGAGAGGCACTGTAGGCAGTCCAAGGGGAACGGCCCACCGCCCGTAGCCCTGCCCCTGAACCCGTGGTGAGGTAGGTTGTGCCTTCAATGGGGATGGTGCGCTCGTAGTGGTGGTCATGGCCATTGAGATAGAGTTGCACGCCGTAGCGTTTAAAGAAGGTTTTGAGGATCTGGGCCCAGCGGGCTTGATTTACGCCGTAATGGCCTGAAGTATAGATGTTGTGGTGGCCATAGACGATTTTCCAGGGGGCGGTGCTGGCGGCAAGTTCCCGGTCTAGCCAAGCCAGTTGCGGCTCCCAATCGGCATTACCGTTGGTATCGAGGGCAAAAAACTGGGCGGGGCCGGCGGTATAGCTGTAGTAGCGACCGTCCATGTTAAAACCGGGGTAGGCCACTTGAGGATCGCCGTTCTCGGTGCGGATATCATGGTTCCCCAAGGTGGCCCGGAACTTCACCCCCCGCCGCAGCAGTTCACCATAGGGGATTTCAAAAACCCGTTGAATTTTTTCAATTTCCCCTTCGTTGTAAATGTTGTCGCCGACGGTGAGGGCGAGGTGATAGGGAAATTGACGATGGTAGTCCGCCATCGCTTGCCCTAGATTGTACTGAGCCGAAGAGCCAGTGCCGAAATCCCCTAGGGATACAAAGCGTAATAGGGGTTCACCTTGGATGTTTTCAGGAAGGGCGGCAATATTGACAGAATGGGCTTGGGTGCGAGGCAAGCAAGCGGCAACAGTAAAGCCGGTCAAGCTGGCCAGGAAGGTGAAAAGTTGACGACGTTTCATAACAATTAAAAATTTGGGGTCTGCAATACCGCTGAATTGAGGCGGATGGAGATTAAGCTCTGTATTAGTTTAGCGGTCGGATCGGCGATCGCCCACCTTGAAAATTTCCATCCCCTGGGCTATGTTTGCGGAAACCCCCTTGAATTGGGCTATTTCATCCATGCTGAAGCAAAAAATGAGGGCGATCGCCTTCCCCTTTCTCAACAAAATCACCAATCTCATCCTGAAAATTTGGAGCCGATTCAGCCCCTCCCCTCTCTCTCCTAATCCCCAACATATTTTTATTCTGCGCAACAATGATCTAGGGGATTTATTAATTATTACTCCGCTTTTTGCCGCCCTTAAACAGTACAATCCAACGGTTAATATTACCGTCGGTGTGGGGAATTGGGCCAGTTCGATCCTCCATGAAAATCCCCATATTGATCACATTCTGCCCATCAATGCCCCTTGGTTTAACAAAGGCATCCCTGCCCCTCAACAAACCCTTTGGCATCGCCTCCGCTATCTTTCCCAATCCCCTGAAATAACCGCATTAAGACAGTTAAAACCAGATTTAGGCATTGATATTTTTGGCAGTTCTTGGGGGGCAATGTTACTCCTACAAGCCAAAATTTCCCGGCGGTGGGGCGTGGCAGGCTATGGAGGAGGAGAAGGGGCGATGGAATTTTGTATTCCCTATCATCCTGATATGCAAGTGGGGCGGTCTGCCCTCCGTTTTGCCGAGGCTTTGGGGGCAACGGCCTTGCCCCCCTGTCGCCCCCAACTGTTTCTGACAGCAGCGGAACAGGAGGAGGGTCAAACTTTATGGAAAGGTTTGGGGATCAATAAAATCAAGATTGTGATTGGCCCCGGTTTTGACGGCGATGCTCGCTATTGGGGATTGGCTAATTATCAGGCAATTATTGCCCATTTTAGCCAACGGCAGGATTTAGCGTTGGTGTTGGTGGGGGGGGAGGGCGATCGCCTTCAGGGAAGTTGCTTTAACCCCTTTCCCATCACAAATCTGATGGGGCAATTGAGCCTCCGTCAAACCTTTGCCCTCTTAGCGGGGGCGGATTTGGTGCTGTGTAACTCCAGTATGTTGATGCACGCTGCTGCGGCTTTTAATGTGGAAACTTTGGTCTTATTAGGGTCTGCATTTAGGAATCCAGGGCAGCATGATCGCCAATGGGGTTATCAGGGGAATTACCGTAGTTTAGGTGGGGAACAGGCTACGGTGGGGGAGGCGATCGCTCAAGTAGAATCCTTACTCAAGGGGCTAAAAGCCCCTTAGACTGCTGCTCCAAATCCCTAAAAATTCACGCAAACATGGGCAGATCCTCCACCATCAACTCCCCCCAAAAACATCCACCGATCAACCTCAATTTTCGGCATCGTACCCCGGTTCAACAATCCTGATCCATTGTCAACCTGGCAGAAAAATGTTAAAAACAATAATAGCCTTGGGTGTAAATACTGATAAACATCCGATTCATTCATCTTAATTGATTACCATGGTTTACCGTCGATCTTTACTGAAAACCATGGGAGGGGCGATCGCCACGCTCCTCCTGATTTGGGGCTGTCAAGCCAATGCCCCTGAAACCCTGGAAACCACCCCAGAAGCAACTCAAACCAGTGATTTCAAAGTCGCCATGCTCCTCCCTGGCTCCCGTGAAGATGGCAGTTGGAGCCAAGGCGGCTATGAAGGATTGCGAAAAATTGAAGCAGAATATCAAGCTCATGTAGATTATCAAGAATATGTTGAAGAAGACAACAGTGCTGAAATGTTTCGAGAATATGCTGAAGCCGGTTACGATTTAATTATCGGTCATAGTGGGGGCTATATTGAAAGCTTAGAAACAGTTGCTGAAGAATTTCCTCGCACCAAATTTGCAGTTGTCACTACCTATAGTGGCAATAACAAAAACTTAGGCGCTGTGGCCTTTCGCTCTAGCGAAGTGGGTTATCTATCTGGTGTATTAGCCACATTCACAACAAAAAGTCAAAAAGTCGGCTATTTGGTAGGCTATGACTATCCCGTCTATCAAGAAGAAGAAGCCCTCTTTCGCCGTGGCGTATTGGAGAGTAACCCAGACATTGAGCCAGTGACAGTCTTCCTCCAAACTTGGACAGATGGAGATGTTGCCATTGATGCTGTGAATGAAATGTTGGCTAAAGATGTTGATGTTTTTGTGATTAATGCCGATGAAGCTGGAATTTTCGCCATTAAAGAACTGACCAAACATCCAGAAGTTTCAATCATTGGCTGGACTAAAGATCAACATGAACTGGCTCCTAACCAAATGATTACGAGTGTGATGCAGGATATTCCGGGCTTAATTTTAAATATTGCCACATTAACACAACAAGGCCGGTGGGAAGGCAAACTTTACAAATTTGGACTGAAGGAAAATATTTATCAATTTGCTCCTTTTCGTGGTTCCCTAACTCCAGAACAAGAAGCTGAATTTAATCAGCTTAAAGAAAAGGTTATGAGTGGAGCCATTGATACAACTCCATAAATAAATATAGCTTTTGCCGATAATATCCCCCACAGTCTGCTACTGAGGGAGCCGACTGAAAATCCGCAATACGAACGCTTTAGCCTGTTTCATCCCCATCGGAACCCTCTCCCTCAGCAAGCGAGGGGCTTGACAGTACACCTTATGGATTGAGAAACTGCAATCAACGCATTTGCTGTTAAAATCAAGAATCTCAATCTTCCTGAATCGGATGCATCCCACTTTCTCCCTAAAAGTGTTTTTAGTGAGGGCTTTTGTTCCCTCCCTCACTGAGATATATCCCCTCCATCATTATTTTTCTCTTGTTAAAGAAGAGATGTCGTAATCTGAAATAAAATGTCCAATCAAATCCTTAAAAACTTAAAGCCCAAAAAGTCTTCTTCTTTAATTACACGTTTACGTTTAGGTTTTGTCCTGCTCGGTTTTTTAAGTGTGTTTATTTCCGGCGGTATTCAACTTTATTTTAGTTGGCAAGAACATCTTAACCAGTTAAAGCTCAAGCAAGAGGAGCAAGCAAGGGCCGCCGCCATATCGATTAATGCCTATCTTGATGATCTCCAACGAAAAATTGGCTACCTCGCCAGGGTTCGGGGATTAATTGATATGGATGTCAATGTACAGCAGCAATTATTAGAAGGATTAATTCGCCATAATGATGCCTATGAATATGCTGAAATCATTGATGCCAATGGCAGAACCATCACTTCGATTTCTCCCTACGGATCGATAAAACTGGATCCCTCCATGAGGGCAACTGCCTTTAATCGCACCTTTCACCAAAAAGAAGAATACATTGGTTTAGTGACACTCGATCCGAAAACTGAACAGCCCATGACCATCATTTCAGTCCCAATTCGTAACAATGAGGACAAGGTAGCAGGGATGTTATTAACACAGGTTAATGTCTCATTCCTGTGGTTTTTTGTGAATCGGAATCAGGTGGGCAATGCGGGCTATATTTATATTGTGGATCAGCATCGCAATCTGGTGGCTAAAACCAATATTAACGCTGAACAGTTTAAAGCAAAACCCTCTATTAATATCAGCCTTTTTCAGGAGCTTCAAGAATCATTGAGCGCTCCAGACTTTGATCAAGTTTATACCGGCATTAACAATCAAAAAGTTCTGGGTCAGACCCATGTTGTCGATACAACGCAATGGTATCTTGTGGTTGAACTGCCCCTCCAAGAGGTGTATCAACCGATTCGTTATCTTGCGGGCTTAGGCACTCTCATCCTCTTAGGTGTTACCCTGATTGCGGGAACTGTGGGTTTTTTCCTCGCCCGCTCAATTGTGAAACCCTTGCGACAATTAACAGAGGCGGCGATCGCCCTCAGTCAAGGCAATTTTGATACTGTGGTTCAGATCAAAGCTCGCAACGAACTAGGGCTATTAGCGGATACATTTAATTCCATGACAGGTCAAGTTAAAGCACTTTTAACCCTTGCTGAAAAAGAACGAGAATCTGCGGAAGTTGCCTTAGTCAGTTTTAAGCAAGCCCAAGCCCAATTAATGCAGTCCGAAAAAATGTCCAGCTTAGGGCAATTAGTAGCGGGAGTTGCCCATGAAATTAACAATCCGGTTAATTTTATTTATGGCAATTTAGTCCATGCCAACGAATATACCCATGAACTTTTAACCTTGGTTCATCTCTACCAAGCCCACTACCCTAATCCTACTCCTGAAATTATTGATCAAATTGAAGCGATGGATTTGGAATTTATTGCTACAGACCTTCCTAAAATCCTCGATTCCATGAAAGTTGGCTCAAATCGAATTCGGGATATTGTGCTTTCTTTGCGCAACTTTTCCCGTTTGGATGAAGCCGATCTAAAAAAAGCCGACCTTCACGAAGGCATTGATAATACATTAATGATTTTAAATAATCGCCTCAAAGCTAAAGCTGATCGTCCCAATATTCAGGTTATTAAAAACTATGATGATTTACCCTTGATTGAATGCTATGCCGGGCAAATTAATCAAGTTTTTATGAATTTTCTAGCCAATGCTATTGATGCCATTGAAGAGCGTAATCAAGGGTTAATGCCTGAAGCAATCAAAGCCCAACCCCATCAGATTACCATTACGACAACAGTCACCGATCAGAGTTCGGTACAGGTGAAAATCGCTGATACTGGTAAGGGCATGGATCAGGTGACGCAACAAAAACTCTTTACGCCGTTTTTCACGACTAAGCCTGTGGGCAAAGGGACAGGTCTAGGGTTATCAATCAGTTATCAAATTGTTGTGGATAAACACGGCGGCCAACTGGATGTCACCTCTGAACCGGGAGAGGGGACGACTTTTACTGTCACCCTCCCCATTGAGATCCCATGCCACTGACTTAGGGGGACAGTTTAGCTTTTTGAGCACGATTCTGGCGATACCATTGGGCGATCGCCGGGGCCCACTGTTCAAACTGAGTAAAGAGTAATTCAGCAAATTGTTGTGCTTCGAGTTGGGCATCTTTTTTCCAGCGCAAATCGAGTAAGTGCATCAAAGAGCGCACATTACAACTCATCACAAAATGCTGCCGCACATCAAAGGGAATAATCGACCGGGCCTGTTCTTCTGCCATCCCTGCCGCAATATGTTCCCCATATCGCTGACAAGCCCCCAAGCACCAATCTAAATCCGCCTGCCGCTGCTCTGGGGAATAGTAATATTTCTTCCCTTGCCGATTGGTATAATCCCCCACTGGCCGCAAGTAAAATACATCTTCAATTTTCCGTTTTTCACTTAAAATATCCGTGATGCGCGTGCCTGTATAACGGAAGGAATTGTGAACAACAACACCGTTGGCAACAAAGTTATGCCACGAACCTGCTACCTCTAAATCATAGGTCATTTGCATTCCCAGATACTCGGCTGCGATGACCTTGACTGGATGTGCTTTTAAAATATTGCCAGCAGGTTTATGCTTAGGTTGCCAGTTTTGAGTAGTGATTGGTGTTTGCACATTGAATGTCTTGGCAAATTCCTCTTCTTGATGATTATGATGGATAAGTTCATGACAACCTTTGCAGAGTGTGACAAGATTATCAAAATCGTATGCTAAATCAGGATTAGCAAATACCGGAGCAAGGTGATGAGCATGTAATGTACCACCACGTTTTCCACAGGATTGACAGGTGTAATCAAATTTGTGATGGACTTGTGGCGCAATCTGTCTTGTCCATGCAGCAATCATTGTTCGATTCGATGAAACACCCCCACGCCAAAAATGAGAATCTTCACCTCTTTGGGTAATTTTTTTTGATATCTCACTTCTTTGTTGCCGTGCTTCATCTGAGAGATGCAATTTATACCCACCCTTGTTTTTATTCCATGGATTTTTGCTGCCCGGTGATTTCCTATTGAGGGTTAAACCATGACGATAAACCCATTTTTTAATTGCTTCTACAGAGCAATTAGCAATTTTTGCCATTTCATCTACATACAATCCTTTTTCTATTTGCTCTGTAAGCCATTCGATATTTCGATACACAGGATGATCATCATTCTTGATGATCACACCTTCTCCTTTTTTACGGCCATGTTTACCTCTGGCTATTGTTAAACCATGGCGTTTAGCCCATGTTTGGATTGTAGCTGACGTACAATCTAAGAGTTTTGCAATCTCAACAGCATTTTTGCCTTGATTAACTTGGGACTCAAGCCATAGCTTATTCGTGTAGGGTCGTTCGCTGGCTTGGACAGGGATACCATTGCATAAAACTTGACAGTTTTCACCGATAGAAAAAACTTCACCCCTATCATCTGTGACGAGTTGAATCGCATCGGCCATTGTCTGCCATCCATTGGGGGTTAAAATGCGGTGATTAACGGTACAGTCTAGCGTTGAACTATTTGCTAAAGTGAGACGATAAACAGGTTGCAAGCCACTACACATTACATCCTGAATATGTCCAACTTCAAACTGTCCGGTTTCTTCATTTAAGACCCGTAATTTCATCTTTTCGATTCGCTGGCGGCAATTACGGCGATATGTTCCTGGTTCTTCTCCATTGCGACCTCGAATTTTTCGCTCTCGAATTGCTTTTTCACCATTGACCCATAGGTCATGCAGCTCGGCAATCGTTTTTTTGTGCTTCTTACTGGTTTCACCATTAGTATTGACAAATGTAACCTCTGTCGCACCGGCCAAACATTGTACATCGAAGGTGATCCCTACTCTGTGAGTCCGGATTTGTTGCATCATTGAATGGGGAAATCCACATACATTAACGGTGATTTGGGGATGCTCTAATGGACCAAAATGTCCCTTATTTCCTGCTAATAAATGCTTGATAATGAGTTCCCCTGCTTTAGCTTCATCGGGAAATTTATCCCGTTGATCACAGACCGCATCTTCACTGTAATCCTGGTGCATGGCTGCCCAGATCAGTTGTTGCGGGTTGGGGGTTGCGGCTAGTAATTCAATGCGAAATTTATCCATGATTTAGCTGTTATTTTGATTCCACTCTAGATAAAATAGAAGATATAATCTTTTCTAAAGCAACACCAGCAACAACACAAGTTCCAAAGCCTGGACTATTACCAAAATAGCTATATCCTATAGCTATTGATAAGCCAACAATGAAGATTGATAATGCTGCCAGTTGAATATCTTTTTTCCAGTTGCTTTGGCTGGTTTCTGCTAGTAACTTAAAAAACTTTGCTCGACTGGTATTAGAATCATAAAGAATACTCGGTTTTGATTTATTTTCAAAGAAGATTATTGTACAAAATGATTCAGAATATTGTAAGCCAACAATCTCTCTTGAAAAATTTTGGACAGGTACTAAGAGTTCACCCTCGCACCAGCCCGGATCAACCTTCGTCGAAATGTGTGACAAGCCCTTAGAAACTTTCGATACCTTAGATAAAATAATGGCAGAAATAGAACCATTTCTAGGCATACGAATTTTTTCCAATGTGCCAATTAACGCAATATCCCTAGGCTTGACTAAAACCTTCCCACCCGGTTGTAAAGAGACTAAGTTGGGTTTTGTTGTCAAAGTTTTATAAAAATCACCAACTCTTAAGTCATAGCCCATTGGTGTGAGACATTCTTCAGAAAAATCCTGAATCAATAGCTGTGTTTCTGGATTCCATGTTTCTTGTTTGGTACACAATATCGAACGAATATCACTGTCAGTTAGTATTGACATGGCGAGATATTTTTCTCAACTAAATTTTTGCAAGAGTTACTCTTGCAGGCTGGTTTTGATACTTACCTTGCCGATTATCATAATTTACTTTGCAAGGTTCTCCTTCTAAAAATAGAAGTTGTAAAACTCCTTCACTTGCATAAATTTTACAATCTGTACTGGATGAATTTGATAGCTCTAATGTTAAATATCCTCGCCATGCTGCTTCTGCTGGTGTAACATTTGCAATGATTCCACACCTAGCATAAGTAGATTTTCCAAGACAAATAACAATAACATTATTCGGAATTTCAAGCTTTTCTAAAGATACCCCTAATCCATAGGAATGGGCTGGTAGTATAAAATAACTTCCAGATTCATCTTCACACAATTGCGTAAACTCTAGATTTTTGGGGTTAAAATTTTTGGGATCAACGATTGTTCCGGGAATATGTCTAAAAATTCTAAACTCACTGGCAGATAAGCGAATATCGTAGCCAAAGCTACTGAGGCCATAGGAAATACAAGGTATCTCATTTAACTGACGTACTTGCTGAGGTTCAAATGGCTCAATCATGCCATTTTGCGCCATTGAAGCTATCCAATCGTCATTCTTAATCACTTGCAAAATCCTAAAAACTTACCAGAGAAATAAGATACCTCAAATTTGCACATTTTTGCACATTTATTTAGCTGGAGATTTACCAGCCTGGTACATCAATGGAGTCAGGTGATCGCCCCCCCTCCCTCAGTGGCGAAACGGTGCTGCCGGGGTTGAGCCTCGATTTAAGCCATTGGTGGGGCGATCGCCTCTAAATCGGGGAGTTATGCCCCCGGAGCCAAGCCGATCGCCCCGGCGTATTGGGCGCGATCGCCTAACTCCTCCTCAATGCGCACCAAGCGGTTATACTTCGCCACCCGCTCGCTCCGACAGAGGGAGCCGGTTTTGATTTGCCCCGCCCGCGTTGCCACGGCGAGATCGGCGATGGTGGTATCTTCCGTTTCGCCGGAGCGGTGGGAGATCATACAGGTGTATTGTTTGGATTGGGCCAGGGCGATCGCCTCCAGGGTTTCCGTCAGCGACCCGATTTGATTGAGCTTGATCAAAATCGAGTTGGCCGCCCCAGTATCAATGCCTTTTTGTAGCCGGGTGGGGTTCGTCACAAACAAATCATCCCCCACCAACTGGACTTTACTGCCCAACTTCGTGGTTAACGCCGTCCAGTTGTCCCAATCCTCCTCATGGAGACCATCCTCAATGGAAATAATCGGGTATTGATCCACCAAAGCGGCGAGATAGTCGATGAATTCCGCCGGGCTGTGGGGCGTGCCATCGTAGACATACTGACCCTTTTGATAGAACTCACTGGCGGCAACATCCATGGCGAGGGCAACTTCCGTCCCCGGCTTATATCCAGCCTTTTCGATGGCGGCCATGAGCATATCGAGGGCCGCTTTATTAGAAGTGAGGTTGGGTGCATAGCCCCCTTCATCCCCCACACCGGAGAGCAAGCCCTCTTTTTTCAACACATCACTGAGGGAGGCAAACACCTCTGCCCCCCAACGGAGCGCTTCGGTGAACGTGGGCGCACCCACCGGCACAATCATGAATTCTTGAAAATCCACGTTATTACTGGCATGGGCCCCACCGTTAATCACGTTCATAAACGGGATGGGCAGGATATTGGCCAAGGGGCCGCCCAGATAGCGGTAAAGGGGGATGCCCAGGTAATTGGCGGCGGCTTTGGCGGTGGCGAGGGAAACGGCCAAAATCGCATTGGCCCCTAAATTGGACTTGTTGGGGGAGCCGTCCCGTTTGACCATGGCATGGTCAATGCCCACTTGATCGAGGCCATCCATACCCCGCAATTCGTCGGCAATTTTTTCATTGACGTTGCGCACGGCCTTTAACACGCCTTTACCACCGTAGCGGCTTTCCCCGTCTCGGAGTTCGTGGGCTTCAAATGTACCAGTAGATGCACCGCTGGGGACTTGGGCAATGCCAAAGGCCCCACTTTCGAGCAAGACTTCCGCTTCAATGGTGGGTTTGCCGCGAGAATCGAGGATTTCCCTGGCTTTAATGTCTTCAATCGCGTCTTCAATTTTATTGAGCATAATCTTTTCTCTCTAGAGGGGGCGATGGGGCTAAGGCCCGCCATCGAGTTCAGCATAGGGGTATTTTTTCGATGCTGTTGTGTTTTTAACGATGTTTTTGGTTCAGCCTTTGGGGAGCGTTGATGATGGGCATGGGGTTAGATCCGGAAGATCCCCTCAGGATTGACGCTGAGGAGCGATCGCCGCTGTAACCCTTCCTGATGCAAGACACCGTTGGCAGCGAGTAAACCGCTGGTAATCGCCCGCTCCATTAAACCACAGGGAAAGGGCATTTTTACCCAGTCCCCCGCCAGCATTAGGTTCGTAATGGGGGTTGTGGTGCTGGGGCGTTGGGCGTAGCTGTGGGGGGGGTAGCCGGAGAAATTTTTTTGGTTGACGAGTTCCCGATGGAGGACGGTGGCCCCGGCTAGATCGGGGACAATTTCGTAGAGTTCCTGCTCGAAGGTGTCGAGGAGAGCTTGCTGGGTGGGAAATTGGTCTTCTTTGTAACAGTAGGCATGGAGTTCAACGACGCTGTTGCCGGTGCGCTGGGCCCATTCGATAAATTGATTTTGAATGCGGTGATAGAGCGTGATGCTGTCGGTGAGGGCATAGCCGGAGAGGGAGGCGAAATTGCTATGCTCCCAAGCAAAATCCCGATCTAACCAAAACCGAGCAACGGCAAAGGGGTCAGCAATGGCCAGGTTTTGGATTTGACTGTGGAGTTCGGGGTTAACGGAGCCGGTCATGCGATCAAAGAGATGGCGTGCGCCGGGAACATCGGTGGCGAGGATGTAGTAGTCGGTGGTGAGGGTTTGGATGGGGTTGGGGGTGGGCGTTGCAGCCACCAATTGCGCCCGGCCTTCCTCCCGTTCGGTGATCTTTAAGGGGGTTAAATCCCGCTGCGCTGGCCCTTGGATGACTTTCCCCTCGGCATCGTATCGCGCCCCATGGCAGGGACAAAGGAAAGAGCCGTCGGCTTGGGGTTGGACGGTACAACCTTGGTGGGTGCAGGTGAGGGAGAGGGCGCGTTTGGGGGTTTGGGCCAGGTAGAGGCGATCGCCCCCCCCGTAAAATTCCCCATCGGCTAACCGTGTATTCCGCTCCACCCAAAAGGGAACCGTGGGTTCAGCATTGCCGGTTTGATAGGTTAATTGGCTGATCCCCTCCCCCTGACAATGCCAATCCAGTACCGTCGCCTCTGGGATCACCTGTCCCCCCTTGGCCTCAATGGCCCGTACCATCGGCTGGACTAAACTCGTCCCCATATCATCCACCGTGCCGTTAAAGGCTAACCCTTCGGGATTGCCGAAAAAGTAAAAATGGAAAAATTGCAATAACTCACCCGTGCTGAGTTGATCCGGGGCGTTAAGGCTGGATTTAGCAAAGGGGAGGAAGTAGAGGTCGTAAAGGCCTTGGGGAAAATCGCTTTTGGCCCAGTCAGCGACGGCGATCGCATCAAAATTTTCAAAGGTGTGGGGAATGCGAAACCCAGTAATGGCGCGAAAGACCTGTAAATGCTTCCAATGGGTGAGGTTAATGCCCCAGCGGAACCGATTCGGGGAAACAATGGCGAGATCGACAATATTCCAAGGAAAGGCCGAATGGCTAGGGCGGAACACCTCCGGCTGATACGTGCCATCGCGGAACACGAGGGAATAGAAATCGAGGGATTTAAAATGATCCTCGATCTGGAGTTCTGCTACTAGGGATTTAAGGTTGTAATACTGGGGGAAAAAGCCATGGAAACCATGCTCCATGCGGAACGTTTCGCCATTGACCGCAATTTCCCAACTGGCAATTTTCCCGCCCAAATGGGGGGATTTTTCCAACAGCGTCACCGCAAAACCCCGCTGACTCAGTTCATAGGCCGCCGCTAACCCCGCTAACCCCGCCCCGACCACCGTCACGGTTTTCGGGGTGGAGAGGTGGGTGGGGAGATCGAGGCTATCGGGTTGATGGGTGGTGGGTTGGGGTTTGGTGAGGCGAGAATAGCCAATGCCTGCGGCGATCGCACCGAACCCGGCTGCTTTCAGAACTGTGCGCCGTGAGACTAAGGACGGGCTGGGGGGAACTTCACTCATGGGTCAAAATTCAGCGTCAATCAACAAAACAGCAATATCTTCGGTTAGTTTGACACAATCTCCCCATTGCAGGCCGAGATCCTCCCTGGATTCCCTGGCCAGTGGCCTAGGGATGGGTTACCCGTCAGCATCTCAAAATGTCAACATTTGTAGATTTATGTGGAGCTATCCCTAAAAGTAGAAAGTTCACGGTAGCATTGGCTACAGAAATAATCGCACTTGCTCTAAATTGAGCCTCAAAGCAATTATTTTGAGTTTGTTTATTTCGGCGCGAGGGTATTGCAATTATGGCTTTAACAAACGTTGCACGGGCAGCAGAGGCGATCGCCGCCTATCCTACCTGCAAAATCACCTATAACCGGGATTCCTGGGTGAATCTTTTGGTTCAACCCAGTGAATACAGTGCTGATGAAGCGCTGTTGATCTGTCAAGAATCCCTAGAAACCTGGGTGGCCTGGGTTCCCAACCATGGAGAAACCCGCCTCAGTCGGGATTTATTCTACGTCTAACGCCCCTTCTCTCCATTCCATCGGCCTTGCATCATCCCAGCGGGGAAAATCTGGGTTAACCTAAGCTACGATGAGCAGGGTACAAGGGGCCATTGCGGTTTTGCGCTCCGCCATCCCCGACCCCGCGCCACCCACTTGCAAACGCCGATGGGATATCTTGTTTCAATTGTCAATATGAAAGGGGGCGTGGGTAAAACCACGGTCACAGTTAACGTTGCGGCTTGTTTGGCGCGGGATTACCAAAAGCGGGTGTTGATTGTTGATCTCGATACCCAGGTGAATGCGACGTTAAGCGTGATGTCGCCGTTGTATTTTGCCAAGTTGAAGCGGGAACGACGGACGCTCAAAACCTTGGTGAATCAAACCATTCAGGCGGAAATAGGCCATCCTTTGACGGTGCAGGAGGCGATTTATCGCAATGTTTGTGACCTCAAGGGTTTGGATATTTTGGCTGGGGATGTGGATTTATTTGATGATTATTTGCTTTCGGCCTTGATTAATAGCAAGGCGATCGCCAACCAGCAAAGCTACGAAAAAACCTGGAACCGCGTCGAAAATCATCTGATGCGGATGATCCTTAAACCAGTTTTGCGGGATTATGATCTGATCCTCATCGATTTCCCGCCGGGGGATAATCTGATCACCCGCAGTGCTTTACTCGCCAGCCATTTTTACTTGATCCCCGCTAGGGCAGAGCCGTTATCGGTGGTGGGGATTGGCCAATTGGAATCTCGGGTCAAGCAATTACAGGAGAGCGATCGCACCAAGATTAAACTGATTGGTGTGGCCTATACCGCAAGGGGTCAGGGCAGCAATATGGAATTGAAAGTGAAACAGCGCCTAGAGCAGGAGTTTGGCCAGAAGAATATTTTTGCCACGGAAATCCCCCAAAATGTCGATGTGGCCAAAGCGGTGGAGGATCATCAGCCGGTGGTGATTAATAACCCCAAGGCGATCGGGGCGCGGGCGTTTCGTAAATTAACGGCGGAATTTTTGCAAAAATTGGTGAAAACAATTCGTCGCAAGGGATGATCATCCTTTGTCCCTTGGTCGGGGCGAAAAATTTTTCGCCCTTACAGCCATGAACGCGATCACTCGATACCATTGCAGCGATTACCCATGAACACCCCCCCAACGCCCCCAACCCCCCCTCAATCTCCCCCAACGCCCCCAACCCCAGAAAAAATCCTCTGTCCCCACTGTCGCCGCACCGCCACGAATGTGATCAAATGTCAGGGGATTTGCGTCGCCGATAGTGATTATTAAGGTTCATCTCCCGACATCCTGCCATGATCGCCGTCGATGTAGGGGCGAAAAATTTTTCGCCCCATCGTCAACATAACAGCGGAGCGAGGGGATCCACCAAACAACGCAGAGCCAAAACTTTTCTGTACACTGGAAACAATCCCCTTTCCCAGTAGCCATGGCCCTATACGCAGAACTCCATCGTCACCTTGGCGGCTCCGTGGTTCCCCGCATTCTCTGGCGGTATTTCCAACGCTACGAGGCAGAATTATCCCAGCGGTTTCCTCAATATGAAGAATTTGAGGATTTTTATACCCGCCCTAGGGAAACATTGGATGAATATTTAGAACTACATACGTTAGTGGAAAGTGTGCAAACGGAAAGCACATTGCCCTATTTTATTTATCGGCTCCTGCGGGGAGCCTATGTTTTTGAAAATTTAGCCTATTTGGAGTTACGCTACACCCCCTATTACCGTACCGATCCGGAATTGGAACAGAGCGATCGCATTGCCCAAATGCAAACCATTGTCGAAGTGGTGGCCAAAGCCATGGAGGGGGTGGAGCATCCGATTATCACGCCCCAGATCCTCTGTATGCACGTCCGGCTCCCCTATGCGGTCAATCGGGCCATTGTGGATTTAGCGATTCATAACCCCGATTTAGTTTGTGCGGTGGATGTGGCGGGGGGGGATAACCATTATGGCGATCGCCTTGATGAATTGGTGAAGCTATTTAAATATGCCCAAGACCACGGGATCAAAACCACCGGCCACCTCTACGAAACCGCCAATGGCTGCCATCCTCAGCTTTTACCCTACCTCAACCGCATCGGCCACGGCATTCAAATCCCCCTGCAACACCCGGAATTACTGCGGGAAGTGGCGGCCAATAATCAATGTTTAGAAGTTTGTCCCACCACCTATTTTCAAACGGGGGCCTTAAAAGAATTAGCAGATTTAAAACAGGTGTTTCAACGCTGTTTTGATGCAGGGGTAGATATTGCAATTTGTACCGACAACGCTGGTTTACACAATGTCCGCCTCCCCTTTGAATACGAAAACCTCCTCACCCACGATATTATCAACTTTCGCCAACTCCAAGCCTGCCAAGATGCTGCCTTTCGCCATGCCTTTGCCTGGCCCTACAAGCAGCCGCCAACGCTTCTCCTCAATACCCTACTCCAAGAAGACCCCCCCGCCGATGCCTCATCGATTTACCCCTAGTTGCATGGCCCTCACCCTATGGTATTTGCCCCACGGCTGACGAACATCATTCCGATGGCCTAAGCTGAAAAAAATGCGCATTGGATGGCTGTTGATGTTTTTTCCCCTCAGTCTTGCGTTCCTGCTCCCTAGCCCCCCTGGGCTGGTGGCTCCGGCTCCAACCGGGGTGATTGCTGACGCGATTGATCCTTTTGTTTGGGATGCCCAAGGTTTGCAACAACTGGAAGCCGGAGATTGGCCCGGGGCAATTGATACCTATGAAGCCTTGCTCCGCTATGGGCAACAGATGGAGGATCCACAGGCGATCGCCACCGCCCAAATCGGTTTAGCTAAAGCCGTCCTGTTAAGCCGGGATTACCGCTGGGCAGTGCGTCTTTGGGAACAGGTGATCTCGACAGAAATCGCCCTTGAGGGTCGCCCTTCCCCCCTTTCCTTTACCAACTTAGCCCTAGCTCTGTTTGAGTTGGGGGAGTATCGCCGAGCGGAAGGTTTGTTAGAGGAGGCGATCGCCGATTGGGAAGCCCTGCGTAACCGCGAAACGGATTTAGAACAAGTCACCCTCTTTGAACAACAGGCCCACACCTATCGCCTTTGGCAAAAAACCTTGGTGGCTCAGGGGAAAATTGCCGAGGCCCTTGTGGCCACCGAAGCCAGTCGCGCCCAATCCCTCGTTGAGCAACTGTTGCGCAACGAGAGCCAATCCGCTCCCCCACCCTTAGATCTCGCTGACATCCAAGCCACGGCCCGCGCCGAAAACACCACGTTTGTGGTTTACAGTCTCGTGGGCGATGAAGTCCGCGTTCTGGGAACTGAAGCTAATC
The DNA here is from genome assembly GCF_034932185.1 of Spirulina sp. CCNP1310. Taxonomy (NCBI): domain Bacteria; kingdom Bacillati; phylum Cyanobacteriota; class Cyanophyceae; order Spirulinales; family Spirulinaceae; genus Spirulina; species Spirulina sp. CCNP1310. The sequence continues at coordinate 35,379 of NZ_JAYGHW010000015.1, forward strand.
TGCCCACCACGCTCTATGTTTGGGTGATTGCGCCTGGGGGAAACCTAACCTTTCGCACCGTCGATCTGGCAGCGGTGGGAATTTCCTTCCTACGGGAATTTGTCCATTCTGCCCGCGCCCAAGTCATCGGCCGCCGCGCCCGCAGTTTACCGGCGGTGACACTCCCCGGCAACACTGCCCCGGAATACCTCTACCACTTACTCATTGACCCCATTGCCGATCAACTCCCCACTGATCCCCTGGCAACGGTGACATTTATCCCTCAAGATGCTCTGCTCTTGGTTCCCTTTGCCGCCTTGCGGGATGATGAGGGAACCTATTTGATTGATCGCCATACGGTGCGGGTGGCTCCGGCGATCCAAACCTTGGCGTTAGAACGTCCCCCCCGTTCCCACGCTGGCCCGGCGATTATTGTCGGCAATCCCATCATGCCGGAATTACCGGATCAAGGTATCTTGACGGATTTGCCCGGTGCTGAGGCGGAAGCCATTGATGTGGCGGCGCTGTTGAATGTCCGGCCCTTTTTAGGGGCAGGGGCAACCTGGAGGGCGATCGCCCCCCACATCGAATCCGCCAGCATCCTCCACTTTGCCACCCATGGCCTCCTCACCCTCGACTCTCAACTCAATGCCTACGGGGAAGTTTTAGGGGAGGCCCAACCCACAGCACGGCAAGGGAATGTATTTGTGAATCCGGGAGCGGTGTTAATTGGCCCCAATGTGCTGATTAACGGCGTTCCCGCTGGGATTGCCCTCGCCAGGGAGCGGGTCGTTAACGTTGACCTCCCCGGAGCCTTAGCCTTCGCCCCCAGTCCTGGAGATGATGGCTTTCTCACCAGCCGCGATATTGCGGGCTTGAATCTTCAAGCGGATTTAGTCGTGCTCAGTGCCTGCGATACTGGCCAGGGGAGAATTACCGGCGATGGCGTGGTGGGCCTATCCCGTGCCTTTCTCACCGCTGGGGCGAATACGGTGGTGGTCTCCCTCTGGGCGATTCCCGATGCCCCTACCGCCGTTCTGATGACGGCTTTTTATCGCCAACTGCGCCAAAACCCCGATAAAGCCCAAGCTCTCCGCCAAGCCATGCTGATCACCCGCCAACAATATCCCAATCCCGTCGATTGGGCGGGCTTTATCCTCATTGGTGCATCCTAATCGGGTTGTCAATATCAATGGACGTAGGGGCGAAAAATTTTTCGCCCCTACATCACCGACAGCCTTAGCCTCTCCTGAGGGAGGGACAAAACCTGCTATGGTAGTTGAGGCAAATCGAGATCCAACACAAGGTACAAGGTAGGCGATGACATACCAAAGAGTCTTACTCAAGCTCAGTGGGGAAGCTTTGATGGGGGATTTAGGGTACGGGATCGATCCCACCGTGGTTGCAAGTATTGCGGAAGAAATTGCGGATGTGATTCGCAGTGGTGTCCAGGTGGCGATCGTGGTTGGGGGTGGGAATATTTTCCGAGGGGTGAAGGCTTCGGCAGCAGGGATGGATCGGGCGACGGCGGATTATGTGGGGATGTTGGCCACGGTGATGAATGCCATTGCCCTCCAGGATGCCCTTGAACGCATTGATGTGGCCACCCGCGTCCAAACAGCGATCGCCATGCAAGAAGTCGCGGAACCCTATATCCGGCGGCGAGCCATTCGCCATTTAGAACGGGGTTTAGTGGTGATTTTTGGGGCCGGTTCTGGGAATCCCTTTTTTACCACTGATACCACAGCGGCGCTACGGGCGGCGGAAATTGATGCGGATGTCATTTTCAAAGCCACAAAAGTTGATGGGGTTTATGATGCCGACCCGAAAACCAATCCCAATGCCCGCCGCTATCAAACCCTCACCTATAACCATGTGTTGAGTCATGATTTGCGGGTGATGGATGGGACGGCGATCGCCCTCTGTAAAGAAAACAATATTCCAATTATGGTTTTTGATTTGTCGGTATCGGGCAATATTGTCCGGGCCGTCAAGGGCGATCCAATTGGAACCACTGTAGGAGGTAACTGTGATGTTAGCTGAAACTGAAGACTTGATGCAAAAAGCGATTGAGGCGACTCAACGCAACTTTAATACGATTCGCACGGGGCGGGCCAGCACCAGCCTCCTCGACCGAATCACGGTGGAGTATTACGGCACGGAAACGCCGTTAAAACAGATTGCCAATATCAGTACGCCGGAAGCGACGACGATCCTGATCCAGCCCTACGATCGCACCAGTATGAGCGCGATTGAAAAGGCGATCAGTCTTTCGGATATTGGCCTTACCCCCAATAATGATGGCCAGGTGATCCGGTTGAATATTCCGCCGTTGACGAGCGATCGCCGTAAGGAGTTGGTGAAGCAGGTGAAGAATTTGGCGGAAGAGGGCAAGGTTTCGATCCGCAATATCCGCCGGGATGCGATCGATCAAGCTCGTAAGCAGGAAAAGAGTTCGGATATTTCCGAAGATGAATCCCGCGATCTTCAAGAGCAGATCCAAAAACTGACGGATAAATATACGGCTCGTGTGGAGGAGATCCTCGCAATTAAGGAAAAAGATATCACGACGATTTAGGGTAACGGTTGTTGCTGAACGGATAACCCTTAAAAACCGGGTCGTTGCGTATCTACTCGCACCAACCCGGTTTTTCACTAGCGCTGCCGCTTAATCCACCATTGCGCCACACGCCACGCCCCCCAGGAACAAAATCCACTGAAAACCAGTGCAACCTTTTTATTGCGGTAGACAGAATCATCAGGAGAAGTTCGTAGTGCGGACTTCAGTCCGCTCCCCTTTCGGCTTGAGGATCGTCACTGGGCTGCATTGATCTTCGGTTTTGCTGTTGCTGAAACCGAATCCATTGGGTCGGTGGCCAAGGCGTTCCCCATGACCAGCGATATCCCTGAATCAATTTAGTCGCGATCCACCAAGCACCCCAGGAGCCAAAGAAACTTAAGAGCAAGGCAAAGATAAAGGGATGGGGCGGCAGGAGGGGGCGATCGCGGCTAGGTATGGCCCAAGGTTTGCTGATTAATTCGGATGTGGAGACTAAGGTTGCACCCGCTGCAATGCCAACACCGACAGCCTCGATGTGGTGTTGTAAATCGTCACTTTGTTGTTGTGCATCATCCCGGCTGGTTTGCAAGGCTTGATGAAACTGTCGATCTTGTTCGTGCAGTTCCCTGATAAAGGTTTCTTGATGTTCATTTAATTGGGCTTGGAGTTGTTTATCTTGTTCTTTTTCCCACTGTTGCCAGGCGCGATCGCACTGGGCTTGATCAATTTCGACAATGGCGCGAATCGAAGCCACCGCCTGACTAATTAACCCTGTTCCCTGTTCAAAATAACTTAAATCCGCTTTAATTTGCCGCCGAAATTGGGGAATCATATTTTCTCCAAACTGTTGCCAAATCGAAAGGTCTGAAGGATTAATCCCCAATGTAGCGGCAATCTGGTCAATTTTATCATTGTAGTTGTTGCCATTAATTTCAATGGTGGTGAATAAATCTTTCATTTTGCGAAGAAGGCGATCATAGATCAAGGAATCTCCAGAGAGTTGTTTTAAGTGTTGTTTGATTTCTCGGAGATAGGTGTCATTTTGCGGATCGGGTTGGGCTTGATCGATTTGGGTTTGGATATGGTCAAGGGTAGGATCGAGGCTACGATAATACGCTTTGAGTTGTTGATAGGCAGAACGGCTATCGTGAAAGGCTTTAACCACTTTATGGCGGTAGAAAAAGAGGTCAAAAACCAAACTAAAGCAATGTTTAAACATTGCATCTGTTTGGCGATTTTGGAGTAACCAGATCAAAACATGGGGAGATTGATCGGGTTGACGGGGGTTGCCGTATTCAAAAATGAGACTGCCAAAAAGTTCACTCCGGCGGGAGAGAGGCGGTTCAGATTGATCGAATAACTGTTGATAACAATGGTTAGCGAGTTCGGTGAGTGGGGGGATAGATGGGTCTGTTTCTGGGGTTAACCACAGGGTTAAAATCAGCGTTTGGCCTAAACAGGATGGGGTGAGGGGAGATTCAAGACAGTGGTTTGGGTTAAACGTTTTTAAAATCGAGGGGTCTAGGGTTACGGGAGTTTCTGTTTCGTCGTCGTAGCCAATATTCAGCAGGAGGGCATAACTATCTTGAAGTTGCAGGGGTTGGATAAAACCCTCAATTTCAGGATGGGCGGTGAGGGTGAAAGGGAGTGCGGTTTGGGATGGGGGAAGGAGGAACCGGGCGGGGCTGAAGTGGAGGTGGGGGGTGAGTTGAGTCGTGGTGAAGTGAGAGAGGAGGTGATCGCTCTCTGGCCAAAGGGGATGGGTTGCGCCTTCGGTGTCATCTTCTCGGAGATGGTAGGTGCATAAATAGAGGTTAGGGGCAACAATGGGATTCTCGTTCCGAGACGCTCCGTGAACAGTCATGATTTTTCCTTAAGCAATAAGATTTCATAACTGGTTATAGTCCATTGGGGTGGCTTGTCCGGCGGCACGTTGTTGCTTGGCTTGACGAGCAGCGGCAACCAAGGCGGATTGAGTCCGATGAAAGGCTGTATCCCATTGTTGTTCATCTTGTAAATCGGCGATATAGTCCCGTAAATGTGAAATCACTTGGATTTGAACAGTATCGGGTAAGGATTCAACCAAATTTACTAAGTCTTGGATCGCTGGGGATGACATTGGATAAAACTCCTGAGTGAATGATTACGATTGACCTTGCTGTTTCCCCATTTTGGGCAATCTAGTGCGGAGAATTTGGGTGATTTTAGGGTATAGATTGTCTAGGGGTTGGTAGTCTGTAGTTGGGGGAAGATTATCACCTCCACGTAACTTTCTTTCCCCTACTTTATCCATCAATTTTTGAGTCAACTTAGGATAAGAGAGACACCATTGTTTGATTTCATTCGCCACTTGAGCATCTGACTGATCCTGACAAGCCACTAAACGCTCTTGGAGATCAGGTAATCCTTGTATGGCTCCAGATTTTTCCCAAATATTATCGGGGTTGGTTTCCCAAATTTCCCAGAAAGCAGCAATACGTTGTTCGGGGGTCATGGTTGATCACTCCTCTTAGAAATGTTTAAAGCTTTACTGTCCAATGGCACAAAATGCCGCCCAATAGTAAGGAGATTCAAAGGGCTTATAGTCTAGAGGATAGGAATCGATAAGGGTACATCTCAGTTAGGAGATGAGTATAATTACTCAGACCAAGTATATGATTGTAATCCAATTAAGCCGTCAGTGCCCCATTCAGGTACGCACACCTATGCTTTAACACCTTTGGCACATTCTCCC